>JBFMGN010000059.1:0-10177 GCA_040752435.1 Spirochaetota bacterium | reverse complement strand
TAACAAGGTCGGCGTATGCGATTAATTTGGTTAGAGCGGATTCCAGGTCACGGACATTGGTGGTAACATTTTTGGAGATCAATTCTATCACATCGTTGGGAATGAAGACATGCTTCTCTTCAATCTTTTGTTTTAGAATTGCATAGCGGGTTTCATAATTGGGAGGCTGAAGGTCTACATTTAAGCCGCGTTCGAATCTGCTTCTCAGGCGGTTTGAAAGATGTTTCAATTCGGATACCGGTCTGTCACAGGTAAAAACCATCTGTTTATTGGCATCATAGAGGGCATTGAAAGTGTGAAAAAGCTCTTCCTGGGTTTCGTTTTTATTCTGAAGAAAATGAATATCGTCTACCAGAAGGAGATCCACCGAGCGATACTTATTTTTAAACTTATGCTGAGTCTGGTTTCTGATGGACTGGATAAACTCGGTGGTAAAGGTTTCAGCCGTGATATAGACGATTTTTATTCTATCGAAGTCTTTATAGGCCGAGTTGCCGATTGACTGTATTAGATGTGTTTTACCAAGACCAACGCCACCGTAGATAAGGCAGGGGTTGTACGCTTTTCCAGGATTTTTAGCGATAGCAATTGCAGCGTTGGCTGCAAAAGAATTATTTTCACCTATTACGAAACTCTCGAAGGTGTATTCTTTTCTAAGCTGAGGATGAAGCCGGGCTTGCGGAAACCCGGCTGCAAGGGTTTTTGAATTGGAATCGATCTCCCTTTTCTGGGAAGAGGGATGCAACTGCTTTACATTAAAAGAAATTGTTAATTTATTACCGGATAGCTCAAAAAGTTTGGATTCTATCAAAGCCGAATATCTTTGCTTCACCTGATCCCGGTAGAAAGAGGAAGGAACCGAGAGAAGAATTTCAGATTCATGCGAGCCATCATAATTGATATTATTGAACCACATTGCAAATTCTTGCTCTGACAGTTCCTGGCGTATCTGGTTAAAGGTTTCTTTCCAGAAAACACTATAGTCCCAGGAGTGTGAATTCATAGAATGACCTCAAGATAGTAGCAATTTATTAACAAGTTATACACACCTTTTTACTCATCTAGCGAATTTTTAAAACGGGCAAAATACACAAAATTCTCTAATTTCATCACCCCGATAAATATTTCCTTATATTATAAATAAATATTCACCACAAAAAATATTCGTAAAAGCCGATTCTCTGTTTCTAATCCGGTCGCTATTTACTATATAAAATTTTGCCCATATACTACAAATTGTACACAACTTATCAACACTTAGAAATTCCCTCTAGTTTAATCCAATCCTTAATACTTTGCAAGCGAAATGAAGCTTACTTTACTTTTTCTTGTCTAAAATATATACTTCTTTATTCTCTCGAAGAAAAACAGGAAAAACAATGCAGGATAACTATTCAGCTCAAAATATACAAGTCTTAAAAGGACTTGATGCGGTTAGAAAGCGTCCGGGCATGTATATAGGGTCTACGGGTCCGGATGGATTGCATCACTTAGTCTACGAAGTAGTTGATAACAGTATTGATGAAGCTTTGGGCGGTTTCTGTTCCATTATCGGTGTGACATTAGAGAAAGGGAACATTGTACGGGTAACAGATAACGGCCGTGGTATTCCGGTTGATCTACACCCCACGGAGAAAGTCAGTGCCTTAGAGATAGTCATGACCAAGTTGCACGCCGGCGGTAAGTTTGATAAAAACAGCTATAAGGTTTCCGGGGGTCTGCACGGGGTCGGTGTATCTGTTGTCAATGCTCTTTCAGAATGGTGTGAAGTTTATGTTCATAGGGACGGGCGAGTTTATTTCCAGAAATACCGAAGGGGTATTCCGGCGCATGAAGTTAAGATAGTCGGAGAAAGCCAGAAGACCGGAACGATAACACGGTTTTTGCCAGATAATCAGATATTTGAAACCACGACGGTTAGCTTCGAAGTTCTTTCCAACCGGCTCAGGGAATTAGCCTTTTTGAACAAAGGGATAAGAATTATAATAGTCGATGAACGCATCACCAGTAAGAAAAGTCACGAATTTCAATTTGAAGGGGGAGTCAAATCTTTTATCGAATACCTGAACAAGAATAAAACCGCAATTCATAAGGAGCCGATATACTTTGAGGCGAAAAAAGATGAGGTGGAGGCAGAGATAGCCATTGAATATAACGATGGCTATATTGAGAACATATTCACTTATGTTAACAATATTAATACCCGTGAAGGCGGTACCCATCTTGTGGGATTTAAGTCCGCCTTAACGAGAACATTGAACGACTTTTTGAAAAAATCAAAATATGCAAAAAAAATAGAAGAGAATCTTACCGGAGAAGATGTACGGGAAGGCCTCTCAGCGGTTGTCTCCTTGAAAATTCCTAATCCACAGTTTGAAGGGCAGACAAAAGCCCGGTTGGGAAACTCGGAAATAAAAGGAATAATCGAGGCAATGGTGAATGAAAACCTGGAAACCTATTTTGAGGAAAATCCGAATGTTATTGATAGCATTCTTGAAAAAACCGTTACTGCCGCCAAAGCCCGGGCGGCCGCGAGAAAAGCCAGGGAACTGACAAGGCGGAAGAGTTTTCTTGAAAGTACGGGACTTCCGGGTAAGCTTGCCGATTGTAGTGAAAAGGATCCGTCTAAGTGCGAAGTCTATATAGTAGAAGGGGATTCCGCCGGCGGCAGCGCTAAGCAGGGACGGGATCGACAGTTCCAGGCAATTTTGCCGCTCTGGGGGAAAATGCTTAATGTCGAAAAAACACGCGTAGATAAGGTTCTTGCTAACGATAAGCTTCTGCCTATAATAACCACCCTGGGGACGGGAATAGGGACTGGTTTTGATGCATCAAAACTGCGTTATCACAAGGTTATTATTATGGCCGATGCCGACGTAGACGGCTCCCATATCCGGACGTTGCTTCTAACATTCTTTTTTCGATATATGAAGGAGCTTATCGAGAAGGGGTACATTTATATAGCTATGCCGCCTCTGTATAAAATAGGCATTGGGAAAGAGGTGTTTTATGCGTATGATGACAAAGAGAAGGAAGAGATAATTACACAGAATAATTCGAGTGAGGATAAGGCAGTCATTCAACGATATAAAGGCCTGGGAGAAATGAATCCGGAACAGCTATGGGAGACAACCATGGATCCGGAAAGGCGAAATATCATCCAGGTCAGGCTGGAAGACGCCGTTGAAGCGGAAGAAATGTTTACAACCCTAATGGGTGAGCAGGTTGAGCCGAGAAGAAAATTTATTGAAGAGAATGCACTGCTTGTTTCAAATCTCGATATTTAAAGATAGAAGAGGCAATTTCAAAAACCAGAAGTTATTAGCCACGGAAGCACATTTACCCCCTACGAGGACTACCCTATATGCTTGCCATAGCTTCTCGCCCTCGAAGGGGGCTTATATTTTGAAAGAACCTCAGAAGTGAGAAAATCAGGAGTTTAGTGTGGAAGAAATGAAGGGTAAGGTAATACCTGTTTCAATCGAGGATGAGATAAAGGCATCCTACCTTAATTATGCTATGTCTGTCATCGTCAGCCGGGCTCTACCGGATGTGAGAGACGGCTTGAAACCTGTGCACAGGCGTATTCTCTATGCAATGAATGAAATGGGCTTGCGTTCCGACAGGCCTTTTAAAAAGTGCGGAAGAATAGTCGGGGATGTTCTCGGTAAATATCATCCCCACGGGGATCAGTCTATCTATGATGCCCTGGTAAGGATGGCTCAGGATTTTTCCTTGAGGTATCCGCTGGTGCATGGACAGGGTAATTTTGGTTCTGTCGACGGGGATCCGCCTGCGGCCATGAGGTATACGGAAGCCAAACTGTATAAAGTGGCCGAAGAAATGCTGCGGGACATAAAGAAAAACACCGTCGATTTTGGACCGAATTATGATGATACGATACTGGAGCCTCTGGTTCTGCCGGCTGCCTTGCCTTTCCTTCTGGTCAACGGAGCCAGCGGAATCGCGGTCGGTATGGCGACAAACATGGCGCCGCATAACCTGGTAGAAGTTGCCAATGCAATAGCGGCTGTAATAGATAATCCCGAAATATCTATTAAGGAGATAATGAGATATATTAAAGGTCCGGATTTTCCGACGGCCGGAATTATTTTCGGTGTAAAAGGTATAGTAGAGGCTTACGAGACAGGCAGGGGGCGAATAACAGTCAGGGCAAAATGTTCCCTTGAAACCACAAAAAGCGGTAAGGAAACGGTTATCGTTTCTGAACTTCCTTTTGCTGTTAATAAGGCGAACCTTATAGTACGCATTGCAGATCTTGTAAGGGAAAGAAAGATAGACGGAATTATCGACCTTCGTGACGAATCCGACAGAAATGGAATGAGAATTGTAATTGAGCTCCGCCGGGGCATAATCCCAAAAGTTGTCCTTAACCAACTGTTCTCCATGACACAGCTTCAGCAGAATTTCAGTATAAATAACCTGGCCCTGGTAAAGGGGATCCCGAAAATTCTCAATTTAAAGGACCTCATAACCTGTTTTATAGAACACAGGAAAGAGGTCGTAATAAGAAGAACTAAATTTGACCTGGAAAAGGCAGAAGAACGGGCTCATATACTCGAAGGGTTAAAAATTGCCCTGGATAATATTGATGAAGTCATAGCAATTATTAAAAAATCAAGCACTGTTGAAACCGCACGGGTAAATCTAGTAAAAAGGTTTTCTCTGTCGGAGAAACAGGCCCAGGCAATTCTAGATATGCGCCTCCAGAAATTGACCAGTCTGGAAACCAAGAAGCTGATGGACGAGCTTTTGGAAATACAGGCGTTTATCACCTATTTGAAGGCTCTTCTGTCCAGTGAGACGAAAATACTGGGAGTTGTAAAACAAGAAACCCTCGATATTGCCAGGGATTACGGCGATGCCCGGCGAACCGAAATAATTCCAGATGAAGTCCAAGAGATTAATATCGAAGATCTTATTCAGAAAGAGGATATGGTGGTCCTTATTTCAAACAGAGGTTTTATTAAACGGATACCGGTTTCTGCATATAAAAGCCAGAGCAGAGGAGGGAAAGGTTTGTCGTCTGCAACGCTAAAAAATGAGGATTTTATTGTACACCTGTTTATTGCATCGACCCATGACTATATATTATTTATAACAAGCGAAGGCAAAGCCTACTGGCTTAAAGTACACGAGATTCCGGAAGCGTCCAGAACTGCCCGCGGACAGCAGATGAAAACACTTTTGGCAATTTCAGCCAACGAAGAGATAACGGCCGTTGTCTCTCTCCAGGAGTTTACCGAGGATAACTGTATTTTCATGGCTACAGGCCGCGGGGTTGTAAAAAAGGTTACAACTTCAGACTTTTCAAACGCCAGAACAAGAGGGATTATTGCTATTAAGCTTGATAGCGGAGATAGGCTTGTTTCCGCCATGCTTACATCGGGCAAAGATGAAGTTGTTCTGGTAACCCGAGGTGGGAATGCTCTCAGGTTTAAAGAAGAGAGTGTACGGGCAATGGGAAGGGCTTCCCGAGGTGTACAGGGGATTCGTTTGGTAAAGGGAGATGAACTGGCAGGGGCTTTGACGGTAAATACTGAGGAACAGATGTTGTTAATATCCGGGAACGGATATGGAAAAAGGATCGAATACGATAATTTCTCAGCCCACGGAAGAGCCACGAAAGGGCAGATTGCGTATAAAACCTCCGAGAAAACCGGGGAAATTGTCGGTACCCTCTCGGTGAAAAAGGAAGACGACCTGGTATGTATTACCTCTCAGGGCAATGCCTTGAAACTGAAGTTGAAGGAAATCCCTGTAATGGGGAAAGCCGCCCATGGAGTAAGAATTGTGAATATTCAAAAACCGGATGCCGTGGTGGGAATGGCTCGCGTTGTAAATGAGGATTAAGTGTTTCACGTGAAACACCCCATATCTTATTCGGGCTGTTATAAAAGGAATTGCTCTTTAAACCGTGAAAGTGCGATCTGATAAGAAGTTATAAGCTCTTGTTTTTCTTTCTCCTGAAGAAAACTTCCTTTTAATGCTGTGAGGTTTAGTTTTACCAGATCTTCAAAAGAAAAATTGAAATAATCAATCGCCTTGATGTAGTCGTCGGTTAAGTCGGTATTTTGGATAGTAGGATCATCGGAATTAATTGTGACCGGAACACCACGATAATATAATTTTCCGATTGGATGGTTCCGTTCATCCTCCCATGCACCGGTCTGGAAGTTGGAGGTTATGCACTGTTCCAGTATAATTCCTCGCTCTATCAAAAATTCCTGCAGTGCCGGATCATAAATGGTTGAAGTACCGTGGCCGATGCGAAGGGCGTATAATTTTTTAATGGCTTCCCAGATTTGTTCAGAGGTGCTTACTTCGCCGGCATGAATAGTCACTTTATAGATACCGTCTTTTTTTATCCTGGAAAATAGAGTGGTAAACATTACCGGAGGATAATTGATTTCATCGCCTGCCAGGTCTACGCCAATTATATCATTAAGATATAGCATTTTAATCTTATTGTACAGTTCAATCATATCATCCTGGCTTTGTTTGTTGCGGGTGAAAGTGATAAGATATTTTATCTTCAAGTTTATTTCTTTTGCAGCATCGTTACCCGCCTCAATTATCAAGCGTGTTATTTCTTGTCTGTCGAAATTATTGTGTAATGAAAAATGTTCCGGTGAAAACCGAAGCTCTATATAAAATAAACCATCTTTTACAAGATTTCGTACGGAACTGTAGGTAATATAATAAACATCATCGTATGTTCTGTACCAGGTATTATTAAACTTCGACAAAAACAACAAAAAATCAGGTTTTGAATCTTTAGGAAACTGCACCGTAGTTTTAAAAGCTAAAAGATCCTTTGGTGTATTCAGGTCGTTTTTTAATGATAAGTCGAAAAGGTCTTTAACCGGAAAGGAACCTTCCAGATGGCGGTGCAGTTCGATTTTAGGGAAATGCCTCATTATTTCCTTATCTAATAGTTTATTTTTACTCTTCTCAGCAAGTTGTTTTTTCACCATACAGATATCCTTTTAATAAGACCTGCATACAGCTTTCGCAGCTAAACGCTGCTTATAGTCGAAGACTACTTCAGACTGTATTATATGGTTTCGCACACTGCGAAACCTTTTCAGTTGGATAGCTTTAAATCTAATACATCTGTAGGTTTTTTTAAACCCTAAAAAGTGCAAGGGGGGTGATTTCAATCGCTGGTTTTTATTTATCGCAAAAAGTGTTTAAGATAAACAGAAAGTACACACCTATAGTTTACACTCTAGTCGGCCAAAGGATAACCTGAGGGTACCAATAGGAAGTCTGTCAAAATGAAAAAAAGGCACCTGCATGCCTTTTTATTAAAAGGAGGATTGTATTTCGGGTTTACGCAGAAATGACGGCAGTTACTTCAGGAATGGTTTTTTTTAAATATTTCTCAACACCTTCTTTAAGCGTCATTTTAGCCATAGGACAACCGCTGCATGCGCCAGTAAGTTTTACAGTTACTTCTCCAGCTTCCGAAACAGTAACAAGTTCTATGTCACCCCCATCCGCCTGAAGTGACGGTCTGACATCCTGAATAGCTTTTTCTACTTTTTCTTTGATCATGCGATGCTCCTTTATCCTGACCCTTAAGACAATATTTATCCACTTTATGCAGTAACAGAATTGTCCATCGAGAAAACATACAAAAATAGGATTAAATAGTCAAGCGAGGTGCGCTGAAGCGGCTTTTTTAAACTGACAATCTGTTTGTAATTATCCAGGGCCATTCAAAAATTTTGTTGAAAAACAAAATTATTGCAATACTACTAGCGGAGTCCATTGCGGTCGAAGACTACGATGGGTATAATGCTTGGCATGATGATTGGAAAGACAGTTGTGTTTGCTAACCAGAAAGGTGGAGTTGGAAAAACCACCACTGCCGTTAATCTCGGGGCATTTCTCGCGGAAATGGGAAAAAAGGTATTACTGATAGACTTTGATCCCCAGGCAAATCTTTCCAGCAGTATCGGAGCAAATAAAAATTCACATGGAATTTACGAGGTTCTTTCCGGAAAAATCAAAATAAAGGATGTAATTCAACCGACAACTGTTCAAAATATGAACATTATACCATCCAACATCAATCTCACCGGAGCGAGTATTGAATTGATAGATATGGCCGATAGAGAGTTTTATCTTAAAAAAGCGGTTGAGGAAGTGAAAACAGAGTGGGATTATCTATTTATTGATTGCCCGCCTTCTCTCGGGATTCTAACCCTCAATGGATTGACTGCTGCTGATTATGTAATTATTCCCCTTCAGTGTGAGTATTTTGCCCTTGAAGGTTTAAGCCTGCTTCTTCAAACCATTAGAAGTGTGCAGAAAGAACTGAATCCGCAACTAAAGATAGGAGGTATACTGTTTACAATGTTTGATTCGAGAACCCGGTTGGCCAATGAAGTTGTGCACGAGGTCACCGGATATTTCAAGGAGAAGGTTTTCAGGACGATCATTCCCCGCAATGTGCGGCTTTCAGAAGCACCGTCACATTCAGTTCCAATTAATAAATATGATAATGAATGTATCGGTGCAAAAAGTTATAAAAAACTCTCAGAAGAGGTGATGGAACGTGTCTAAAAAAGCGTTAGGGAAAGGAATTGAAGCTCTCTTATCTTCAAATGTCAATAAAAGGGAAGCGGTCTTAACTGATACGTTTGAGAGTGAAGAGAAAAGGGCCGGTGGAGTTGTATACGTTCCTCTGAACAAAATAGAGCCGAGCACAAATCAACCGCGGCAGGCGTTTGATGAAGAAACACTCTCCGAGCTGGCTGATTCTGTTCGTGAGAAAGGGATTTTACAGCCGATTTTGGTAGAAAAAAAGGATGACAGGTTTAAAATTATAACTGGGGAAAGACGCTTCCGGGCAGCGAAAAAAGCAGGCTTAACGGCCATTCCTGCTATTGTTAAATCATTTTCCGAAGAAGAAAAACTCGAAATTGCATTGATAGAGAACATACAGAGAGAGGATTTGACTCCGATGGAGGAGGCCAGGGCTTTTTTACAATTGATGAATACAACCGGATTGAATCAGGAGATTATTGCCAGGAAAGTAGGAAAAAAACGGTCGACAATTGCAAACAGTTTACGATTATTGAAACTGCCTGACAGCATGCAGGCAGCGCTGGAAAAAGGAACTATTACCCCGGGACATGCCCGGGCAATTCTCGCGGTCTTGAATCCTTCCGATCAGAAAATTCTTTTTAACCGGGTTATTTCCGAAGAGCTATCGGTTCGTAAGGCGGAAAAACTGGCTGAAGCTCTGAATAAGGGACAGCGGTTACATCCTGAAAAAAAAGAGTCATCCGAAAAAAAACAGCCGGCAGAACTCAAAGAGATGGAACAAAGATTTATCGATGTTTTGGGCACTAAGGTTGTATTAAAGGGGGATTTGAGCAAAGGCAAGATTGAAATAAGCTACTTCTCAATGGAAGATCTTGAAAGGATATTTGAACTTTTTCAACGGAAATAGATGCTTTGGATTGATATTATATGAATACTTGTATAGTATGACCGGCAGATATGAACTTTGTATTGTCTATTCCGTATCTCTTAAGAATACTCATATCGCTTTCCCTGATACTCAGCCTAAATAAAATTACGAAAAATCTCTTCATTGCCCTCCTGGCAGGAACGGTTCTTCTGGCATTCTGGTCGGGTCATAGTGTTCAGACTGTGGTCCTGATTTCCTGGAACAGGGCGACATCCGCAGATAATCTTTTTCTTTTGCTGATAATATTTCTCGTAATATGGTTCAGTACCCAAATGTCAGAAACCGGGACAATGAAGGCACTGGTAAAATATTTCCGTGCCCGGTTCTCAAAGAGAGCCTCAATGGCAATTCTGCCTGCGGTGATAGGTCTCCTCCCCATGCCCGGCGGTGCTCTATTTTCAGCGCCCCTGGTGGCAGACTGCGATACGGAAAACGGAGTCTCCTCCAACTTGAAGACCCGGATAAACTACTGGTTTCGCCATATTTGGGAATATTGGTGGCCCCTCTACCCAGGTGTTCTTCTGGCGGTGGACATATCCGGCCTGCCTATCTGGCAGTTCATGGTAATACTATTTCCCATGACCCTCTTTTCTGTTCTGGGGGGGTATCTATTTATAATAAGAAAGATACACCCTATAAGTTCTTCTATCGAAAAGGAAATGACGAGTC
>JBFMGN010000589.1:0-3022 GCA_040752435.1 Spirochaetota bacterium | reverse complement strand
GAAATATCTGCTGAAGATCAACAAGCTCTATGTAGGCTTCCTGGGGCCTGCCCGCGGCTTTTGCCCGGGCCGCGTCGTATTTTTGCTTAAAGAGTGAGACAAAATTATCCGCATCCTGCAGTTGTTTGATGCGCAAGTTTAATACGGCGGCTTCCTGGTTTATAGGGAAGGGTATCAATACGCGTAAAAGTTTCTCTTCCGCCTTTTTAAAAACCTCAACCGCATCCCTTTTCATGTCTTTTTCCAGCAAGGCTTTGCCCTCCAGGTAATCTTGCCGCGCAAGATTTAATAGCTGGCTCATTTCAGGATATAACGGATCGGTTTCGGTTAAAACTCTTCCGACTTTCATTGAAAGCGCCGTCCTGGCTAAACGCAGCCAGTATTCAACTTCTTCATTTTCTTCGACATTGGTAGTCTTCCACCTTGTCTGCGCCCTTACAAGCACGCTTTCCGTCTTTATAAAATCACCCTGGGTATAAAACTCTCTCCCCTGGTTTATAAGCGTACGGACTTCGCTTATGACGACCTGGTTTTCAGCTTCGGTAACATCCCTGGAAAGGCCCTGTATCTGCGAATCGATTTGATTCCTCAGGTCATAATCTTCCTGATGTGAAAGCGAGGCGACAAACCGTTCGCCGGCAGTTGTCAGCTTCTGCCTTGCCAGGTCAAAGTTGTTGTTTCTCAATGCAGCCTGAGCTTCCCCGATCCGCGCAAAGCCTTCCTGCCTGAACCGTTCGGCTGATCGTATTTGTTCATCGCACGCAGCTATCAAAGGTGGAAGGCTTTCAATCAGGGATTTTATATTCCCAAGAAGCTGGTCACCATTGCTTTTAACCTTCACCACGGCTGCGCTCTCCCTGATATCCTGGGCCTCTTTTTCTATCTTCCCTGATACGAGGGATAGATCATTTTGTAACCCTGTAAGGGCGCTTAATGCGGCTTTGAGCTTCTCTCGACCCTGCTTTGGATACTTTTCCACAACCAACCGCACTTCGTCTTTTTCACCGATGCTTCTTTCCACGCCGTTAAGAAGTTCTTTCCCGTTTTCAACCACTCTCTTCTGATCCGCAAAGAAGGCAAAAAACGGAGCATATTCGAGTTCAGCCATTCTGGCAACGGCTGCAAACTCAATCTCTTTAACCTCTTTCAAGAGGGATTGAAGCCGTGACAGGGTATTTTCGACTATCTGCCTTACATCCTCGATTGAATAATTTAACGAAGCTATACCGTTATAGTAATTGTTATAATCCTTCCATTCCTGTCCGGATTGAGAGAGATCCGTTACGGTGTTAATTACTTCGTTCCTCGCTTGCACCAGAGATTCCATCGAACTATTGTCCGGCAGGCCGGCTGCAGCCTCGGTCAGAATCTGCAAATCCGGCATCAGCTCTCTATAGGTGTGGATGCTTTTAACCCTACCCTGGGCTGACAGCATGGCAGGAACTACCCGCTTGACAATATCCCGGTACTCCTCGGAAACAAAAAGATTGTCATTCAGATAAATTTGAGATTCCCACAACCTTTCAGTCTTGATCGCCAGCATGGCATACTCCGCCGCTTTTTGAAAATTTTCTGCTGCGGAAGCCCACTTTTTCCCGTCAAAATCATTAATTGCCGTTTCGTAATGCTCTTTCATAGCCGGCAACATGAAGTTTTCCAACTGAGCAAGGGTCTTCTCCCAGAGCAGATCTATAGCGCCCAGGATACCTTCGGGGGATGGGGCGTTTGTTCTTCCGTGGATAAGAAGATTTAGATATGTCAGATGAAAAACCTCTTTACCTGACCCCTTACTCAACTGCCGGTGCTGTTCCTCTATATATCGAACTGCATCAAATATCCGTTTTCGAAGATGGGCAATTGTTAATAGTTCACCTGCCAGCCGGTCAAATCCAGCCTTCATTCCGGGGATATCGCCTGAACCGGCATAGAAGACTTCCAGACCGAGGCTGTCTGAAAACTCGGCCTTTGTCTTGATAAAACTATTAGAGGCTGTAACCGCCGCTGCTACGGCCTTTTCAATTCCCGCTTTAATCAGGTTTCCATAATCTGCGGCGTCGTACTCTTCTTTATGCAGATCAAAGCCGCCCAGATACGACGAGACCGCCTCCCAATAAGAACCTTCATTTATCAGTTTGAGGGCATCTCCCATGAGAGTTTCAAAACGGCGCTTATTGTATAAAAAGATAGCGGTCTCTTTCGCTTTTGCAAAGGATTCAACCGTAGATTGGTTGGGGGTTTGGTCAAGTTCCTCCAATTCCTTAAAAATTTCGTAAGCCTTATCCAGGTCGAGCTCTTTTTGGCTGTAAATATCAATTAATTCGGAATATCGTTGGTTATAGGCTTCCCGGGCTTTCCGTATATCATCGAGAAGTTTTTCGGCGGCTTCCATTTTTTCAGGTTCATTTTTGATGATTTCAACAATAATCTTTATGGCATCGTTATAACGTTTTTCCTGAATCAGCTTTTCGGCTTCAGGCAGCCGGATTTCCCGGCTGCCCCCGGCATAGAGACTTACCGCAGTTATTAAAAATACGGGTAAAATAACTACCTTTTCCCACCATTTTCGACCTAAAAACACACTACCGGCCTTTTTCCCTAATGTATCCCGTCACCCGGCCTTTGTTAAGGGGCTTAAGCTTCTTAAGCTCAATTATCGGCTGAAATACACTGCGCGCTAAAGCACCCATCACCTTTAAGAATTAATATAACTTCTTTTCAAGGAAAGTTTTACTACTTCCGAATATATAGTAGATATTTGCTTTTCTACGTTGTATACTGAATATAGATGAGACGAGTTCAGTTTATCATTATAGTCATGTTTTTAATGTCAGCCTCAATTCAAGGGTCGGATTTTTCCGAGATCTATGGAGATGCAAGTGAATCGGCGGGCAAACTTGACCCTGATGCAGGACTTACAATTTTTCCATTGCTGTTAATCCCTACGGGGGGAAAATATGAAGGGATGGGCACTGCTTTCACTGCGGTTGCCGACGATACCGGCTTTCTTGAAGCCAATCCTTCT
>JBFMGN010000588.1:0-3024 GCA_040752435.1 Spirochaetota bacterium | reverse complement strand
AATAATCGGGCGTCCTATGCCTGATAAGGCTGAGGAAATAACAGAAGAAGAAAGCCTGATATATAAACGGGAAATATTGGCCAGACAATTCCACCGCATTCAAGAAGCGGTAAAAGAAACAAGTCCGCAGACAAAAATAATGTTTGATGTGCCGTATATCATTCCTGCGGACCCTCTCTGGGTTAACCACCCGATGCTCGAAGAAAGCGAAGGCTTGTACACCGAATGTTCAAAGCCGGAAATAATTAACTGGCTTCTTGAGGTGAGAAAACCTGACCAGCGGCTGCTGGCAAATATTTTAGGTCACATTTACGAGGGCTGGTCTGTTCCTGAAAGATGGAAAGACTTGCTTGACAAAGGCTGCGACCTTTTTGCTTATGCAGGAGGTACCCCGCCAAAAATGGAAATAGTTCCATATTATGCCAAAGGTTTAGAGGTTGTACGGCAGGCCTTCAAAGCCTAAATTCTAATCTTGTGGACAACACGCTTCTGTTATGGTATGGGTACTGCAATCGTATGATACTTGTATTGCCCAAATTAAAATGAAGTATCCTATGAACTTATGCATCCTAAAAGGAAATATGATACTATAAAAGTTTTTGAATTAATGTTAGGATACTATCAATGAACAGCAGAGAGCTTGTGTATAAAACCGTTCGTTTTGAATCTCCGGAACGCATGGCTTATGACCTTCGGGAACAGTTTGGGTCGGATTTTTTTTATTTCGGGATGGACCCGTCTCCGGAACAACTGCTTCAGAACGGCGTGGACACGTGGGGAGCGGTCTGGGAGAGTGTTGGAAACACCAAACAGGGTGAGGTAAAGGATTACCCGATTAAAAACTGGAAAGATTTCGACAAGCTGGTAATACCTGATGTAAATGAGGAGTATCGCTGGAAATCCATTCAAAACGTCCGGCAGGAAGCCGGGGACAAATTCCTTACGGCGTTTGGTATGACGATTTATATGAGAGTAACATTTCTTCGCGGCCTTGAAAACACATGGACGGATATTTATACAAACAGGGCTGAACTGGAAAAACTTATAGATATTCTTACCGATATGAATATCGCGGCTATACGGCGTTTTTCAAAACTTGGTGCGGATGGTTATTATTTCTGGGACGACTGGGGTTTTCAGGATAGATTGATGATTTCGCCGGATTTATGGCGACAAATTTGGAAGCCGCGGTATAAACGTATCTGGGACGCTGTTCACGAGGAAGGGATGCTTTCGTTTCTGCATTCGTGCGGATATATTGTCGATATTCTCGATGATTTGATAGAGGCGGGACTCGATGTTATCCAGATGGACCAGCAGCAAAATATGGGACTGGAGATGCTGAGCGAGAGATTCGGCGGCAGAATTACTTTTTTCTGTCCGGTGGATATACAAAATATGATGGTTAACGGCAGCCTTGATGACATCAAAGCGTATTGCCATAAAATGGCAAAGACTCTTGGGAGAGAGAAGGGCGGTTTTATCGCGAAAATGTATGGCGACCCTGTCGGAGCGGGGCACACCGATGCGGCAGTAAAAGCGATGTGCGAAGAGTTTCTGAAAATGGCCGGACAGATGTAATATAAGGAGATATTTTGGAATGATTAAATTGGGAAAAATGACGCGGTTTTATAGAAATCAGCCTATACTTAGCGAAGCTCTCAGCAGCGGCGGGCTTCAAAGAGGCGGCGAACTAATGGAGGTACCGCCGTATCTTTTAAGTGACAAAATAAATTTTCCATATAAAAAAGGGAGCGGTCTGAAAAAGGAAATGCTTTTTGCCGACCATTTTACAGCGGTCAGGTTCTTCGGCGGAATTAAAGACGCAAATATATTACATGATGAAGAAAAAAATCATAAGCTCGACCTTGCTTATAGAGATAGAAACGGCAAGATTCAATACCGATGGGAACTGCTCGAACGGCTGCGTCCATTTGTCGATATTTACGGCAAGGAGTTTACTCTGGTGCTGGATAACATTCCATGGGATTTGGCAAAAGAACCGAGCATTGATGGTTATGGTCAGGTTAATCCGCCGCGAGATTATGATGAGTGGAAAGATTTTATAGAAGAATTTGTTCAGACGCTGATTGCAAAATTTGGATTCGAAACCGTAAACGCGTGGCGGTTCCGGCTGGCTACAGAAGGGAGAATAAACCTTAATACGGAAGAATTTTGCCGACACTATGACATTACAACTGGAATAATTAAAAAGGCGCTGCCGGGGGCAAAATTTACGCCTTTTAATATGTGTAAGGTACACGAGACCGAGACTTTCCATATAAATTATTATGAGGTTGTCAAACACTGCTCCAGCGGAAAGAATTATTTTACAGGTAAAAAGGGCAGTCCGCTGGATTTTTTGTCAGTATCGTTTTATTCTTTTCCGGCCTTTAATGAAAAAGGCAAAATCAATCCATGGACAGTCAGTCCGCTTGAAAGGGTGTGCAAAGATTATCATGATTTCTGGGAGAAAGTCGGAGATATCGACCCCGCATACAGCAAAATTCCAAGAGAAATACAGGAATTGGGGATATTGAATAATGAGTACGGCTTTTATACCAAAGAGCAGGGGCCAAGGATGGCGGCATGGCTGTTTCAATTGCTTTTCAATATGAAACAGTACAACAATCTTACCAAATCATGGCACTGGCATTTAACCGATGTGGTTGATGTACCCTGCAAAAAATCAGAAGAATACAATCGCCTGCTGCAGGCAAACGGCTGGTTGTATAGTATTCTTGAATATACAGAGGGGAGCGAAATTTATGTTCTCGATACCGTTGTTCCGCAGAATACCGATGAGAATATGCTCTTCAAATCAGTGGGATTTATTAAAGCCAAGAAGGGGGATAGTTATATAATAGTGTCAGCGTTTAATAATGACAGGGATAAATTTTTTGAAGGCGATATTACTATAGAACTTTCCAGCAAAGTATTAAAAATCAAAAATGGTCAAAAACTTTCTAGTACTATTCTATCAAAAGATAACGATGTTTATACGGCAATTAGAGCTGATTTATT
>JBFMGN010000587.1:0-3028 GCA_040752435.1 Spirochaetota bacterium | reverse complement strand
CATTGCCTGCCCCCAAAGATTGGGATAGCTCGCTGCCGTTCTCTTTTAATTACAGTGAAAGGCTATTGGGGAAAGATGAATATTTTATAATCGGCGATAGCAGGGCCGAGTCGAATGATTCCCGGTACTGGGGGCCGGTGCATTTTTCGCAAATAATAGGTAAAGTGGTTTTCAGGTACTGGCCTTTAAATAAAATCCGTGCACCCTGATAAATACTCATTCAAACCCCTCTCCTCAATCGCCCTCTATATTCATTTTCCCTTCTGCCGAAAGAAATGTAATTACTGCGATTTTTTCTCTGTAACAGTGTATGATGACGATAGTGTTCGCCGGACTTTAAAAAAGACTCTCGAGCAGGCTAAATATTTCTTTAGTAAAACCGGAAATCCATCTGTTGAAACGGTGTATGTCGGCGGCGGCACTCCCAGCCTGTTATTCGGAAGTAGGCTTAAGGAGTTTCTTACATCCTTGCGCCGGCTTGTTGCGGGAGAGCCGAAAGAGTGGACCTTCGAAGCCAATCCCGAATCTTTGAGTGCAGAAACAATTCGGATTCTCATTGACTCCGGTATTTCAAGAATTAGCATCGGCCTGCAAACCTTCAATGACGGGCTGTTGAAACTTCTTGGAAGAGTGGGTGACAGCGCCACAAACCAAAAAACAGTGGAGCTTGTCAAAAAATTATGGCCCGGTATCGTAAACGTGGATCTGATATGCGGAATCCCGCAACAGACAGTTGAATCATTGGCGGCGGACCTGGAAATCGTATTACGATACAACCCTGACCATATATCCTTTTATGACCTTATCCTTGAACCGGGTACTCCTTTGTCGGAACTGATAAGGTCCAAAACTATAACCGATTTATCCGAAGATGAAAAAGAAAATTTATGGCTTACGGGAGTCATGCTTCTCACCGCTTCCGGTTATAGTCACTATGAGATTTCCAATTTCGCAAGAACTGGCAAAGAATGTCTTCACAATCTGAAATACTGGGAGATGGAGCCGTACCTCGGATGCGGTCCTTCAGCGGTATCGACCCTTCCGGTTGAAGAGGGGGTAGTGAGAATCGAGAATGCGGCGGAGATCGGTTATTACATCGATAACCTGCAAAACAGTCAATCTTCCACTTGGGAGTTAATCGCCCCGCAGAAATTCCTGCTCGAACATTTTATAATGGGACTGCGTCTCCAGAGGGGCATCACAATCGATAAGCTTAAAAGAATTTTTTCTATTGATCCGGGTAAAGTTTTTGCTGGAACATTTGCAAGGTGGGAAGAAAATGAATACCTTGCCTGCCAGGATAATGTTCTAAAGCTAACTGAAAAGGGCAGGCTAATCCTTAACAGGCTGCTGCTCGACCTCGCTACGGAGGTCGAAAAAGTTGGATTGAAAACGCCTCTCTGGCCGCTGGTTTAGAGAGTTTTCTCCCCTTATCTTGACACCGTTTTTTTAGTTATGATATTTTATTCACGTGAATATCTAATGGGGCTATTCTTAAGGAGAAAGTATGTCGGGCCATAGTAAATGGGCGAGTATAAAACATAAAAAAGGCGCGCTGGATGCGAAGCGCGGGAAAACTTTTACAAAAATAATAAAGGAAATCACTGTTGCAGCCCGTTTTGGCGGCGGCGACCCGGAATCTAATGCTAAATTACGAACGGCGATTTTAAAGGCAAAGTCGGCCAATATGCCGAAAGAAAATATAGACAGGGCGGTTAAAAAAGGAACCGGAGACCTCGATGGGGTCAACTATTATGAAATTACCTACGAAGCGTACGGCCCCGGTGGTGTTGCCATTCTTATCGACACTTTAACTGACAATAAAAATAGAACAGCCGCCGAAATCCGCAGTTTACTTTCAAAATCCGGCGGGAACCTTGGTGAGACGGGCTGTGTCTCCTATCTATTCAAACGAAAAGGTATTATCAACTTCGATGCGGAAAAATATTCAGAAGATGATATCCTGGCAGTGGCACTGGAAGCCGGTGCCGAGGATGTGACTCGCGTGGGAAACAGCGTTGAAGTTATTACGGAACCGGAAGATTTTGAAAAAGTTCTAGAGGCTCTTCAAAAGGCGGATTTCAAACAGACCATGGCTGAAGTAACCAAATTGCCCGATGTTACGGTAATGCTCAATCCGGAATCAACCAAAAAGGCCTTAAGGCTGATCAACCACCTCGACGACCACGACGATGTGCAATCAGTATCCACAAACCTCGATATTCCCGACGATTTTGATATTGAGGGTGAATGATTCGGATATTGGGAATTGATCCTGGCCTCGCTCAAACCGGTTACGGTGTTATAGAGGTTGAGGGAGACCATTTCCATCATATTTACCACGGTAGTTTTACCACCTCCCCGCAAACAAGTTCAGGGATGCGTTTAAAAGTGATTTATGACGGGATTATCAGGGTTATCAATACATATAAGCCCGATGAAGCCGGTGTTGAAAGTCTCTTTTTTGCAAAAAATATCACAAGCGCCTTACCGGTTGCCCAGGCGCGGGGGGTTATATTGCTTGCATTGGCAAAAAAAAATATACCGGCCGCTGAATATGCGCCACCGGAAATTAAACAGGCAATTGTCGGCACCGGGCGAGCGGAAAAAAACCAGGTTCAGGAGCTAGTCAGGTTTCTGCTTGGATTGAAAGAAATTCCACAGCCTGATCATGCGGCCGATGCATTGGCGGCTGCTATCTGTCATTATAATAATTTCAGCAAAAGGAAATTGATGGAGCCAAAAGAGCGGCGATGTTCAACAGTTTAACCGGGCGCATCACTTATAAAGGCAATGGAATAGTACATCTGTTGAATAACGGAATCGAATGGGCCCTTTTTTGCTCTATTCCTTCTCTTTCCGAACTGCCCGAGATGGGCGAAGAAGGAAAACTTTTTGTGTATCTCTATCACAAAGAAGATCAGATGAAATTATTCGGATTCTCTACGGAAGCCGAAAGGCAAATTTTTCTGGATTTATTAAAAGTAAGCGGAATAGGGTCCCGGCTGGCGTTGAAAATACTCTCCGG
>JBFMGN010000586.1:0-3029 GCA_040752435.1 Spirochaetota bacterium | reverse complement strand
AATTGCTGGCGGCCGTAGCCATGCACGTTACATTGGCGGAGCTTGCAAACCAGATATCATCTCCGGACATGGTCATGCCCCAGACATAGGTCTGATTTACCTTGGGTACACCCTCCGAACACGGAGGTCCGGGAGGATAGGGGTTGCCAATTCCATTATAGCATTCATCAGGCTCAGCCTTGCCCAGCAATTCCCGATCCAGGGTCGGACAAGGTTCCGTCACCGAACCGGTGCTATCCCCGGTTGCCAGAAGAGAGGATGCTTCTCCGGTACAGCAACCGGCTTCAATCCTGCCGGTAAGCCCGAAAGATATAAGGACAAGTACAGCCATGATCCAGGCTATCTTGAAGACTTTTTTTCTCCCTGATTCCATTTTACTCCTCCCGTCAGTTAGGATTACGATTGATAATAGATATTTCCCTTCAAGAGATTACTGTAGACAGATGTGGCTAAAATTTTAGCTTCTGGGACATGGAGTTTTTCGTCGCTATCGGTTCACCCAAGGTGATGTGAATCATCGAGTGAACGATTGGGACTCTCAGTCAGGTGAGATACAGATCGGATATTTTTCTTCCAGGCCATTACGAAAAAGCTCGCATTGGCGGAAAACAAAAAAGGCAGAAAATAAAAGGATCACTTTCTGCCTTTTTCATAAAGAACATATGGACCGTCTAACTGTCATTTAACAGTTCTAAAAAATCTCTTGTTCTCCTTTCTCGATTTTAAAGATCCGGAAACGTACTTTTCATTAGACAGCCATATGGAATTTTTTCCTTAATCTTGCCTTATCAGGCGAAAGAACCGGAAAATCCTTACGCCGCAAAAATCAGGAAAGATTATTTCATGGCTTTCCCTTTGTAGACAACACGATCACCATAGTTTTCACCCTCGTGGCAAGTATCGCAGGTAGCTTTGGTAGCCTTGCAGGCTTCCGTATGACATTCGACGCATTTCACATCCTGATGATATTCAAGAATGGGGGTCTCGTCGTCCGTCAGCCGGACAGCAGGGTGTTTCGGATGGCACAAGGCGCAATTCGAAGCAGCGATATCCTGGTTCGTATGGCACAGGAAACAACTGGTTTTCATATCCGGGAGGAATTTTTGTTCACCATGCGCAATATCACGGTGACAGGGCATACACTGGTATCTTGTTCCGATACTCTTCATCACCTTGATATGTTTGGCATGGCTTAAAGTAACCGTCTGGTCTGGCCGGGTAGCCCTGTCGAGATCCTCAATATGGTGGCACTCCGACCGAACGCATACTACCGGCTGCGTGGCCTCAAGGTGGTAATCTCCCGTAAGGTGATAGACGAGAGAGAAAAGGCCGGCGATTTTAGCCTTCAGAAGTCCCAAAAGACCCGGTTGTGAGTGACATTTCATGCAATTGTGCATCTCAGGATTATCCGGTCCGTGTTTGGATAATTTCCACGCAGCACCAAGCTCCTTCATTTCATGGCAACTGAGACAAAACCACGAAGTACAGGTGAGTTCGATTCCCGCGAAAGCAATTGCCCCGAACAATACAACTCCAACAGCGACTAAGGTCAGTTTCTTACCCATGCTCATCTTTTTCTTCTCAGCCACAACCTTTACCCTCCTCTTTATAACACTTATTGGAACAACGGTTAGATTTACGGTATGATTTTATTTTTGGCCATGCTGGGATATGGATAAAACCTTTGGTTAATTGTTTTGATTGATTTTTACGGAAAAAACACTTAAGATTATAGCTCATTAGAACAATGTTTGTAAAGTTAAAATTTTTACTTTTGTTTACCTAAAAATAAATTAATTAACTTATATTTATATCTTCAACCATTTATGACGGAACTAATATTTTACTGATGCTGATAAGGCTTATTATTATTCGGCTCATACGCTGTGTTATCGCTATCCGGCAGAAAACAAAAACGGCTCTTCCGTCTCCCGTGTGCTCTCTAATCACCAGAAAAGCATAGAGAGTGAGGACACGAAGTGCACGAAGGCCTACGAAGATAAGAAAAATAAGAAAAGGACATGGGTTAGAGATGGTTTGTTCTGCAAATAAGCGTTCATTTCTCTGTGATCTTCGTGTCTCTTCGTGATCTTCGTGTCCTTAAAAAGGTATTTTTGTCAAAAGCCAGCACACCAATTACGGAAGAGCCACAAAAACCGAGGAGACATCTTGAGATATCAATTTAAATATTTTATCCTGAGCATGCGTCCCCATCAATGGGTCAAAAATATAGTAATTTTCGCTGCAATAATCTTTTCCTATAACATTGTGCGCTGGAATATGCTCACCCGGGTAACGGCTGCTTTTCTGCTTTTCTGTGTTTTTTCAGGATGTGTTTACATTCTCAACGATCTTCTCGACATTGAATCGGACCAGAAACATCCCCTGAAGTGCCACAGGCCGATAGCCTCCGGGAATCTCGGAAAATCCACGGCCATCTGGGGAACAGTGGCTATCGGCTTGGGAGGATTTGTTTCTGCCTGGTTCCTGGGCAGGCCGTTTTTCTTCATTGCTCTTTCGTATTTCCTGCTCCAGGTAGCCTATTCGTATAGATTAAAGCAAATAGTTATCCTGGACGTTTTTTCCATAGCCTCAGGTTTCGTGCTTCGGGTCATTGCCGGAGCTGAAGTCATTCACGTTCCCATATCCTCATGGCTTTTAGTCTGTACCATGCTGCTTTCTCTCTTCCTTGCCTTGAGCAAGAGGAGGCATGAGCTGGTATTTTTAAAAGACGAAGCCATCAATCACCGCAAGATCCTGCAGGAATACAGTCCCTATCTTTTGGATCAGATGATTGCCGTAGTAACCTCGGCTACGGTCGTTGCCTATGCCTTGTATACCTTGGCTCCCGAGACCGTGCAGAAGTTTCACACCACACGGTTGATTTATACGGTGCCCTTTGTTTTATATGGGATCCTGCGGTACCTCTATTTAATCCACCAGAAACAAGCAGGCGGAAAGCCCGAAGAGCTTCTGGTAACGGATAAGCCCCTGTTAATTAATGTTCTGATCTATGGCCTGGTTGTGAT
>JBFMGN010000585.1:0-3031 GCA_040752435.1 Spirochaetota bacterium | reverse complement strand
AGAAGACGGCATCCAGTTTTATGATATAGATGTCTCCGGATGGGTTGTCAACCGTGTGTTTTTCGAAAATTTTTTCTGCAATTGTTTTGCCCATATAAACTCCTTACTCGAAAAATGATACTACCCACCTTCATCGCCCTCACTTCTCGTCCCCGTAGGGGGCTACCCACCTTCATCGCCCTCACTTCTCGTCCCCGTAGGGGGCTACCCACCTTCATCGCCCTAAGAAATTTCACACAGAGTACACAGAGATTAAGGAGCACAATAAGGTTGCACGCAGCATGCAGCGTTGCTCCTGCCTGGATTATAATGCTTAAATTTATGATAAAACTCCTCTGTGTTCTCCGTGTTCTCGGTTCGAAACCTCATCTCCTCGTAGGGGGCTACGAACCTTAAGCCCGCAGCATCTTCATTTTTTAAGAAATAATCTGGGCGGTGTAACAACCCAGACAGCCTTGAGAGCTTTGCCGCCGGTATTTCTGAAAACATGGGGAATATCCGAAGGAAAAGCGATACTGTCCCCAACGTTAAGGGTATACGTTTCGGTGCCATACAAAAGTATGCCTTTCCCTTCAAGGAGGAACCCAAATTCTTTGCCGGGGTGCCCGTACTCGTAGCTGCCCTTTTCTCCTTCAGGTTCAATTTCCAGCAGAAATGCTTCGATGCTGTGTTCCTCCACCGGATCAGATATAACGGACAACTGTTTGTAGATGACCTTCTCCATTACAGTCCTGGCTCCCTCCCCCGACCGTAGGATACCCACCTTTTTATTCTGCTTAAAGTCTTTAAACAAATATTCCAGATCTATTTTCAGAATATCCGCCAGGGATATCAGGGTATCGATGGAGGGCGAAACCCTGTTACGTTCTATCTGCGATATAAGGCTTTCGCTTAAACCTGCCTTTAGAGCCGTTTCCTTCAGGGTCATACCGCGCCGTTCCCGTACCGTTCTCAACTTATCGCCAAACCTGTACCGAACCTCGTTCTTTAACAATATTAAAGCTCCTTAAGTATTTATAAAGTAAAATAAAGAAAATGTCAACCGAAAAATAGTACTGGCTTTACATTCCTTAAAAAAGTCCTTTCTTTCTTTTGGCCGCGAGCAAAGAAATATTGTTACGACGGTGGTAGTTTACTTAAAGCTCTAACATAAAGAAGTCCATGAGACAAGGGCAGACCAGCAAATCATGATGCAACCCAGCATGAGATCTTTATAATAACCTAGAGATACCCAAAAAGATCAATCTGAAATGGACAAAAAAATCGTCTAAAATACCCACAAAAATCACGGGTGATGACGAGTAAAAATCCTTGTAGAGTAAGAGCTGCAAGGAGAAGGGAGATGTTACAGATGAACCAGATTGATCAAATAAAGGAACTCCAGCGGCAAGGTCGGGGAGCGAAGGCGATAGCCGCCCGGATGAGGATCGATCGTAAGACAGTGGCGAAATATATGGCCCAGGAGGATTTTACATCCGCCTGTGTTGTTCCCCTGCCGGTCGTCTCAAAGCTGGATCCGTGGAAGCCACAGATCGACCAATGGCTGGAAGAAGACAGAAGGATGCGCTATAAGCAACGTCACCCGGCGAGACGGATACACCAACGGCTCACAGAAGAGCTGTCCACGACCGCACGAGAGAAATCGATCTTGTTCGCCTCTCGAAGCCGTGCCAGAAGCACTTCGTGGATCTTCTGCCACACCCCTTCTGTCTGCCACCGATGTAGGTACCGCCAGCAGCTCATCCCGCTTCCGCATCCTAGCTCTTGTGGCAACATCTCCCAGGGAATACCGCTGCGCAGCACATACAGAATCCCCATGAGGACTCGGCGGCGATCCATGGGTTTTCGGCCGGGATATCGGAATCGGCGTAGCTTCGGTGAAGGAATTAATGGCTCGATCTCCTTCCACAAGTCGTCGGGAACGAGATCCTCTACCTTCATAGCCCCCTCCCAGAATAGAACTATGGGTAGTATCTCTGTTTCCTGTTCGCTTATCAAGTCATTATGTTAGAATCTCTTATTCAAATCGCTACATGATTGAATAAATTTGATTTCAGTTCCGCTACGATCCATAACTGAGATTGTCGCTGAATGCTTGTGCCTGTCGATTCCATGACCTCAGACCACCTACTGTCTTTTCCTTATTTTCCCTGGTAAGGTTAGAAACAGTATACAACCATCCACTACAGGTCAAAAGCATAACTTTCCAAAGACCGATACGTTTGATACTTTTATCATAACAACCTATCATTAAATATTGACTACTTAGCATAACATAAATTAAAGTTAGTTCAATGTTTGGAGTTAGAATCGTATGAACATTTTATTAATACAACCATCTTATTATGTTGATTCAATTAAACATAAAAAATGGAGACAGTTGTTTCCGTTATTAACGATGCCGACAATTGCCGCATATACACCGCCGGGCCATAAAGTTGAAATAGTTGATGATTTTACTGAAGAGGTTGATTATAATGTTCCATGTGATTTAATTGGTATAACCGCATTAACTGTTAATGCAAAAAGAGCTTATGATATCGCCGATGAGTATCGCAAACGGGGAAAAACGGTGATTATGGGCGGTATTCATGTATCAGCATTACCCGAAGAAGCTTTAGAGCATTGCGATTCAATCGTAAAAGGCGAGGCTGAATTTTGCTGGGCAGAGGCAGTAAATGATTTTGAGAATGGAAAATTAAAAAGAATCTATAAAAATGATTTCCTTCACGATATGAAAGGATTACCCGTTCCACGATATGAGTTATTGAAAACAAAAACCATATTATCGGCAGTTACCCTTGAAACTACGCGGGGATGTCCGTTCAATTGTGATTTTTGCTGTGTTACACAATTTTACGGTAAGATTTTTCGTTTTAAACCAGTCGATGAAGTAATAGATCAAATCAAGTATATTAAAAAAATATATAGACCCGGCCGATTTATTTTTGTTGATGATAATATAACTGCGGTGCGTTCACATGCAGAAGAAATATTTGAGAAATTAATTCCTTTAAAAATTAAATGGAGC
>JBFMGN010000584.1:0-3034 GCA_040752435.1 Spirochaetota bacterium | reverse complement strand
TGAGGAACTCACCCGGCGGATATTGGGATTGGGTTTTTTAGATTTGCTCTTGCCGCCGGCTCGCACAGATATCTCTGAAATCACCATTTACTCCAGCGGACTTCTTCAAATCATGCGTAAAGGATCGGTTCGTTGGGAGACCATTGAACTGCGGCCTGAACCAGGTGAAATCTGGCGTGTGTTGGATCGCTTGATTGGTCCGCAAAACAAAACTTTGAATGAGACCAACCCAAGTATCAATGCCAAATTGCCGGCAACGACACATAATCCAGGTGGTGGACGGATCAAGGCGCTTCACCCAGTCATTGCACCGCCAGGTCGTAATCCTTCTATCAATATCCGCCTTTATGAACAAAAGCCGGTCAAACCAGAGTGGTTATTGGAGCGTGGAATGATGAGTTCCGAAATGATGGAGGTTCTTCGTCAGGCCATGGAGAAAGGTGTCCGCATCCTGATTTCCGGAGGAACTCGAACCGGAAAGACAACTCTGCTTAGTGCCTTGTGCAATTTCTTGCCTACGATCTGGCGCATCGTGAAGATCGAAGACCCAGAGGAAATCTGGGTAGATCGTCCAACCGTCCAGACGGTGGAAGCCCGCCCGCAGGCGATTGGCACGGATGTCCGGCCGTATACCCTGGCAGACGGAGTCGATGATGCCATGCGAATGTCACCTGATTACCTGGTCATTGGCGAGGTACGTGATGGCGTGGCAGCCATGAGTTTGTTCCGGGCTTTGATGACGGGGCACAGCGGAGCCTGTACCTTCCATGCGGACAGTCCCCGTGAAGCAGCTCGCCGTTTAGCGACAGTCATGGGTGCGGATGCTGGAGTAAAGCCACACGAAGCCAATCAAATGATCTCTGATGCAGTTGATTTGCTGGTACAGATCGGCATCCGTCACGAGATTCGCCGGGTGATTGCCATATCCAATGTGTCCAAGGATCTGAAGAACGGTGACGTATATTTTGAACCCATCTATCGATATAAGGAAGACTCGTCTGCGGAAGAACCTAATTGGGAAAAATTAGGGGAATTGAAATAAACAAGACTATTTTACAACCATGCTGATTTGACATATTTTATAAGCATGGTTGTAAAAAACCAAACAATTAATAAAACAGGTTGTAAATCGACGACTGGAAAAGGAGAATTTGTGGATATGCCTGACTGTTTATTTCAGTAATTAATCTGGGAGAGAATTGTTTTCTAGACGGTACTCATACGAATTTTCTTTTTTACATCGATTTATTATCGTTGTTTCCTCTATGGGAGCGCCCATTGTCCAATAGATGAGTCCGTCTTCTTCAAAGTACACTATTTCTTTCTTGTAAAACTTGCCGGTATAACCATATGTTCGAATGTGAGTAACCAAATCGATGAAAAGTTTCTCGTCTACCCTTTCTCGAACAATATATTCATGAGGCCATTTTGGCATGGTTTTCGCATACGTCCAATGTGTAGATTTAATAAAATCTCGCAAACCTTCAGATAAAACGTTTGATGGGTTGATCATTTGATTTCGTTGACTTCAATTAATCAGATTTTTGGACCTTCACACGTTTCTCAAAACGATCAAGACTTTCTAGAAATTCTGGTATATCGCTTGGTTTCAACCAATTCCAACCTCTCTTAAGCCCTATTAATTCTCTTGCCTCATCAATTGTAACCTTAGGATAGGTTGTGAAATTTTCGGGATAGAAATTGATACCGAGTCCATTGCTATATATGTATATGACAAACATGCTTAACCGAAAATTGTGAGGGCTGCGATATTGCAATCC
This sequence comes from Spirochaetota bacterium, assembly GCA_040752435.1. Classification (GTDB taxonomy): domain Bacteria; phylum Spirochaetota; class Spirochaetia; order SPDA01; family JBFMGN01; genus JBFMGN01. The sequence continues at coordinate 1,253 of JBFMGN010000584.1, read as the reverse complement.
TTTTCGGATCGTTGGCCACATTCCAAGTCGTCCGAGGTGTTTGTGGATCGCATCTAGTTCTTCCCCAAAACCGAATTGTTCAGCATATGCAACCTTACTCTCGATTGTATTTTGTGTTTGTTTTGGTCGGGGTTCTACATCCACTTTCCAACGTTCAAGTGCCCACACTTTGAGTTTATTTCGCCTATCAAGCAAGCTAGTTTCATTCCAGTCTTCATAACTAGCGATTTCTTTTTCTACAAACAGCGGAGAGTTGGCGTACGTCCCTTTTTTACCAGGGGCACCTTTTTTCTCAGAAAATCGTAGATTCCCAAGTCCACTATTATCATAAGTTAGTGTTAAATTCGCAAAATCATTAGTCCAGCGTTGGCGTTGCTCAAGGGAAAATCTATCTAACCAGGCATCATCTGTAGGAGTTTGAGGGAGGATATGCTCAATAGAGCTTGCCCGAGAACGGGTTGTGAGAGTCTCCCAAGTCAATTCAACTGGTCGACCTCCGGCTAAATGATGTTCGTATTCGTAGAGGAAATGGTTAATCCCGTTCCATTCATACCAATTCTCTTTTTCATTATCAAAAGCATTTTCATATTCTTTTTTGGGAGAATACAAAATCAATAATTGCCCAATCTCATCAACCAACCAGGATGAATTATGGCTTTGGTGAAACTGGTAACCCAGATAGAAGAACCTCGTTTGTCCTGCATTAGAACGCGTACGTTTTAGTGTAAAAACCCGAAAAGTGAATTTTTCGAGTAACTGCACAACTTCCAAGTACGATTGACCACTATCATCGGGTTCCTGATGCAGAGCAATGAGTAGAGGAATATATGCTGCTCGTACACCCTGGCGTGTGATCTTTTTGCTCCATAAAATCACCTGTTGCCGAATTAAAGGATCTTTGAAGTGGTTAAATGCGGTTGGGAGATGTGGTGAAAAAATATCACAATAGGCAACTGCGGCTTTTTGAAGACCATCTAGGTAAGCAAGCAGATCGTTGAGTAATTCCTTGTCTCTGTTGTGGTATGTTTTTAAGTTGAAACGGCTTTTTATTGATCGAGCATTTTCCCACTGCGAAACATCGTGATTGTAAGCCATCAGCCAATGAGAGCGAAGTAATTGGTCTTCATTTGCACGTCCAGCAAGGCTGGCAAACATTAGCTTTTCATAAACAAATTTCCAGGTTTCATTTATTCGTCGATTTAACGGATGATCCTCATCGGGAACTTCTAATTTCGCAGAAAGATACAATAAAT
>JBFMGN010000583.1:0-3045 GCA_040752435.1 Spirochaetota bacterium | reverse complement strand
ACCGATTACTACCACCATGGCTGCCGAACAGATGCCGATTATGGAACTGTTTAACAGAGCCTTTTGCGTTTCTCCAACTGAAAGTTCGGTTTTCCAGTTGGCAAGGGTGGGTTTGTACTGGATGACCGGTACCGCCAGTCCTGAAACCGTAAAAGCTTCGATAGGGTTACGTATACTTAAGCTCACCGCCCAGTAAAAAGGAAGAAATGTTATCGCCGCGACGATAAGGGTAAGTATAAAAAACCCTAGAGTACTTATTTTCCGCCTGGTCAACAATAAACTAATGGCCACAAAGCGTCTCCTATTGGTAAGCTTGCCGTATCCGTTTAAATAGTACAGTAATGATTATCATAATTACGATAAAAATAAGAATTGAAATGGTCGAAGAGTAGCCGAAATTAAAGAACCTCATACCTACCCTGTACGCATACATTGTGAGTACCTGGGTGGCGGTTCCCGGCCCTCCGGTAGTGAGAGTAAAAGGAATATCAAAGACTTTAAAGGCTTCTGTAATGCGTAAAAGCAGAACGAGTATAATCGTGGGCTGTAAAATCGGCAGAGTAACGTGCCTGAAAACGGTCCCGAGATGTTTTGTTTCCAGAGCCGCGGCTTCATAAAAATCATCAGGGATGCCCTGCAAAGCAGCCAATAAGATGAGAAAACAGAAAGGCGTCCATTGCCAGATATCGACGATGATAACAGATACCAGAGCCCAATAGGGGTTAGAAAGCCAGGGGATTTTGATGTGAATAAGACCGTTTATCAGACCTCCCTCTTCATAAAAGATAGTGAAAAAGAGAAAGCCTATGGCGATAGGAGTTGCAAATAACGGCATTGTTATTATGGTTCTCAGCACACCCCTGAAAGGCATGGAGCGGTTAAACAAAAGGGCAAACAGCATGCCAAGTATCATCTGTGCGCATACACCAACCAGGACAAAAATCAGAGTAACAAGAACGGAATTTATGGCATGGTAATCCTTGAAAAAATGAATATAGTTGCCAAGCCCGATGAATTCATCCTTTCCTCCTATCTTTACATTAAAGAGTGAAAGTCTTACGCCGTATATAAGTGGAAATATCGTAAAACTTAAGACCCACACAACCGCAGGCAAAAGAAACATTAATTTGATTCTGCTATCCCTCTGCATTCGGACACCCTAAAAAAATTAATTTGTGAAAGGATTAAGTAATTATTATAAGAAAATCATAATAGAAACGGCAGGCGTCTGCAAGAGCCTGCCGTTTAAAAAGATATTTATTTGCGGTAACCCATGGACTGTTGATACTGTTTAAGCTGAGCATCACGTCCGCGCCTGTCGGTAATATCGTTCCATTCTTTGTAGGTGCGGTCCAGAGCATCTTTCGGCGACAGCCGGCCTATCATACATTCCGAGAGATTCTGGTCCAGGGCGCGCCAGTATTCTTCCGCACCGTTGATTCTAAGATAAGGCAGCATGGTTTTCGCGAAGAAGTTGTCATAGTAAGCCTGCAGGTAGAATTTAAGATCACTCTCATTCCACCCCGCGGCGAGATAGTCCTTAAGACTGGCAGTACCTTGCGGGGGCAGGAAATGAATGCTTACACCGGGGTCTACACCTGTCCAGCCGCGGTTTGCATTCCACAGGCTGACCGGTTCCGTAGCCATAAGCGCATAAAAGCTGTAAACGACTTCGGGATTCTTGGATTTTGATGAAATAACACCCTGCCAGGAACCACCGGTGGTATTACCGGCCACATTGGGTTTATCCAGTTTAACCCACGCCTTTTTATTCATATCATACACATCATACGTACCCGGAAGAATCGAAGCCCCCAATTTCCCTTTGATCTTGGATCTGGAGGTATCCTGCACAAGTGAACCTACATCCCCCCAGGAGAATACGAAAATAGCCTTGCCTCTGAGGAACCAGTCCCAGGCCGTCCCAAGGTCCCAGGCCGACTGAGCAGGAGGACCGTACTGAGCCAACTTATAGAGGGTTTCAAGCGCACGCACATGGCCGGGCTGGTTGATTAAGGGTTCCATAGTCGCAGGATCGAACCAGTAGTTATTAGTTCCGCGGTCAACTTTGTCACCGCCTAGAACTACAAAGGGAGCGGATAGAGACATGAAGTGAAACATACCCTGTTCATTGACTCTGAAGTGCATGACAACACCGCTGTCCGGATCCGGGTCGTTAGTATCCCAGTTCTTTCCATTGAAGAAGGCCGCGATATCAATTACATCCTGCCAGGTTTTGAGTGGGAAAGGCATATCTTTACCGGTTTCATCTTTAAATTTTTTCTTCCATTCGGGACTGGTAAGGATATCGTTTCTCCAATAAAGAGCCTGCCCGTCACTATCATTTAATGTAGCATACCATTTTCCTTCCCAGGTATAGATATTCTTCAAAGAAGGAGGCAGCCAGTTCGGGTCCCACTGGGGGAATTTTTTGTCGGCAATATAATTATCTATGGGAATGATATAACCGGGTGTGATATATTCGCCCATATACCAGGCACCTTCAATAAACCCGTCAAATTGACCGCCGCCCAGCCTCAGATCGTTGATGGTTTTATTGAGCTGTTCAGCCAGCGGCATTTCCACGATATTGAGTTTTGCACCTGTTAATTCTTCCCAGGCAGGTCGCAGCCTGTACATCGGACCTGAAATACCTCCTTTCGGGCCGCTGTTATTGACCGTGACAGAAATTGTCTTGCCGGCAAAAGGCTTTTTCCCAGGTCCGAACATTGTGCCCAGTTGATCTTTGGAAAGATGAATGATTTCCTTGTCCTCAAAAGTGATCAGATCGACACCGCCGTCATCGTACCATTTCAGGTACTTGTATTCTGCCTTGGCCGCTTCGGCGGTTGGAGCCGCTTTTTCTTCCTTCTGACCGCCGGCAAAAATACTTACAGCTAGAACCAGCAGGATACAGATTGAAAGACCCAGTCTTTTCATACTTTTTAGACCTCCTAAATTAAAATTTATTCACTAAAAAGAGTCTCTTCTCTTTTTATTTCGAAAATAGCGTGTATTAAATTACCACAAATACCTTACAAATTG
>JBFMGN010000582.1:0-3055 GCA_040752435.1 Spirochaetota bacterium | reverse complement strand
TTTTGTTTTATACCGCGAATATATGGTACTAAGAATACCTCTTTTTTCCACCAACCTTGCACACGCCCACGATCACCCTTTTCTTCCAGCCAAATTCACTTTACAATCCTTGCATGAGCTCATCTCAATAGCTAAGGACTGTGAGGAATTATGCCCTATAGACCAAAATCCATCTGGACAACTTTACCCCCCAAACTCCAAAGACAAATCAGTGAAGAAATCTCATCCATCTTGCAGGAGGTAATCTATGAACACATCCCCACTGATCACTCCGCTTCATCTGGCTCGAAAGGCGATCATCTACATCCGGCAATCGACTCCCCATCAGGTCATTTCCCATCAGGAGAGCCTTCGGCTGCAATACAATCTCAAACATCGTGCCCTCGGCCTGGGCTGGAGCGAGAGGGATATTGAAATTATTGACACCGACCTGGGACTTTCCGGTTCAGCTACCCAGCACAGGGAAGGCTTCAAAGAGATGCTCAGCAAGGTCACCCTGGGAGAAGTAGGCATTATCCTCTCTTGTGAAGTTACACGTCTGTGCCGAAATTGTTCCGATTGGTATCCTCTCCTGGATATCTGTGGTTATAAGAGATGTCTGATCGCGGATAATGACGGCATCTATGATCCCGGCACTCCCAATGGAAGACTCCTTTTGGGGTTAAAAGGGCAACTTTCAGAGTTAGAGCTCCATACCTTGCGCAGCCGCCTGACGGCAGGCTTGATTAACAAAGCGCAACGAGGAGATCTGGCACTTCAGCTACCCGTAGGACTCATCCGTGATGGACAAGGCATGGCCTGTAAAGATCCTCATCAGGGAGTCCAAAAGTGTCTGGAGATGATCTTTTCCACTTTTCTCAGGCTCAGATCTGCCTCTAAGGTTCTCCAGTATTTTAACCAGCAGGGCCTGTCTATCCCCCGGCGAAACCGGTTTGGGGATCTGGTCTGGAAAAAACCCGCCGTAAGTGCTATTCTTTCTATATTGAAGAATCCAGCTTATGCCGGAGCCTTTGTTTATGGCAAAACTCAATCCAGCCGACAGGATGCCTCATCAGGGAAAGCATCTATAAAACGGCTCCCCATGGATCAGTGGAAAATCATGGTCAAAGACAAGTACCCTGCTTATATCGATTGGGAAGCATTTGAAAAAATACAGGCTATGTTGAAAGACAACTACGCAGAGTACGATCGCAATAAATCCCGTGGAGTACCAAAAGAAGGATCCGCCCTCCTGCATGGAATTGTCTACTGCGGGGAATGTGGCCACAAGATGGTGGTCCAATATAAAAGTTCTACCCGTTACCTGTGCAACTACCTGAGGCAGCAGTATCACGTTCCTGTCTGCCAGAATATCCCGGCTGACCCTGTCGATGCCAGGGTAGTTGAAGCCTTTTTTGAAGCTCTCTCTCCCGCACAAATAGATACCTATGCTCAAGTGCTGGAAAAACAAAGGCAGACCGAGGCGCAAGCAGAGCAAACAATCCAGCAGCAATTACAGAGACTTCGCTATCAGGCAACGTTGGCCCAACGGCAGTTCGATCAGGTTGATCCTGATAATCGTCTCGTAGCCGCAGAGTTAGAACAGCGGTGGGAAAATGCCTTAAGAGAACTGAGACAAGCCGAAGAATCCTATGAGAAGAGGAAGAAGCAAGACTCTATTCCTCACCTCCCGCATCAATTGGAGGAGGCCCTCAAATCAATCGGACAGAAACTGCCCGAAATCTGGAATACGCCAACTCTATCTACCCCCACCAAAAAGGCATTGCTGCGCTGCCTTATTGACAAGGTAGTAATTCATCGCTGTCAGCGAGATCAAGTACAGACTCGAATTGTCTGGAAGGGAGGAGCCACAACCACGATGCACATTCCCATTACCGTTCGATCTTTTGCCGACTTATCTTGCGCTAAACAGATGGAGGAGCTTATCCTTCAATTGGAATCTCAAGGGCTATCCGATGAGCAAATCGCTCAGCAGCTTACCAGCCAGGGATATCGATCCCCTATGGAAAAGCACGTTCTTCCAAGTACGGTGAGAAACATCCGTTTGGAACATCGTCTGTTGAAAAATCCCAGCCAATCACACCCAAGGCGAATACCAGGCTATCTGACAGTTCCTCATCTGGCACGGCGTATCGAAGCCTCACGGCAATGGATCTATGACCGTATTCGAAATGGAAGTATTCGGATCTGCAAAGATCCTCATACCAAGCTGTATCTATTTCCCGATAATACGACAACCATTGAATTATTCCATAAACTCAAGAGTGGTCAAATTGAAAATATACAATTTTAAATAACTATGCTCTGGTATTAGGGCACCACTATACTACTATACTATGAAAGTGACCTGGGATTTTCCCATAGACAATAAATAAGGATTCACCATAAGCCTTTATGATTTATATGTCAAAGAGCAATCTTAGTAAATTGATAATTTTGTTTTTTTAGTTTTATTACCAAATTTAAGCTTGACATAACTTTTAGGAAAAGAAGAAAAGAAGCTGCGTATACGCTCTTTTCCTCTCAACTTATTGCTTATTATTGCTTACTTACTATTGCTTATAGATGGCTTTTTGCTCCAATGTTTCCGATAAACGATTTTTGTTACTTTCAGATAATTATGAGGATATTCACCATATGGAAAACTTTTCAAAATTCTGCTTCTGGCCTGGACTCCCAAAAACCGACAACCGCACCAGAGAAGATTATTCGCTTGATAGCTTGCTGTATCAATTTTGATTATGGACAGTTTATCTATAGAATATTGATTTTCAATAAAAATGGTCAATGCTCCCAAAATTCAAGGTATATTTAAAAATATTCTGAAACGCTCTATACCAGTATTCATCCTCCCTATGAGCAGTTCCCGGCTGCTCTGGGTAACCAATTTCCTAAACCGGGTAATTGAAAGGAGTACCAAGATGTACGATCGAAACAGGCTTTGATATCGCCTTCAAGTATCCATGTTGCTGATCCTTTTCTTGCTAGAGCAATGAAACACTGCCCAATAGCATCGTGGCAGGACCGTTCCTCCCTAAAGCCGTAAGAGTTCCCG
>JBFMGN010000581.1:0-3056 GCA_040752435.1 Spirochaetota bacterium | reverse complement strand
GCGCATGGGATATGTTCCGGATGAAAAAGTGCCCGGCGAGACCATGGTAAACCACTTTGTCCTTCTGCAGGTGTTTCAACAGGGCAGCCTGGATGTAAGCGATGTATTTCTCCTTGCCGTAGGTGAACCTATCCAGAATAGAAGGGGCGTCGTGGATCGCCCGCACGAGCTTGACCCCGGGGATGTTGAATTCTTTGGAGGCCTCGAGCAATACATCCCGCCCGATGCACTCATAACCCAATTTGGCGGCCACTTTCGTGGCTACGGTTTCACCCCTGCTGTAGGAGCCTCTGGAGATGGTGATAATGGACATCTTCGACCTCCTCTATTCTTCTTTGCCGATAGAACGGATTTTTCATCCGCGCCGATCAGATTTTTTTATCCCGCAACCTTCCTGGCAACTTTCATGAGGTCTTTGCTGCTTGCCCGTCCCCTGTTTCGATCATTATATATCATCCCCTTTTCTCAAAGCAATCAATTAATTCATCGTGCCCCCTTCCCTTTGCGCTATGTTTATTAAGTAAACTGTAAAAAAAACGCCCCGAGGGTGACTTCCAAGCACTCTCAGGGCGTTTTGCTTTTCAGGTAATGGAGTTACTTTATGCCTTTCCAGCTTCGTTCTTGTAATAAGTCATCAGTATCCTGGCTACTTCCGGGCGGGCAAACTCACGCGGCAAGTCTTCACCAGCGGCCAACATTTCACGAACCTTTGTACCGGAAAGCATTACGTAATCGTCTTTACCGTGGGGGCAGTCACGCATCATAACTATCTTATTGCACTTCTTACACCATACAGTGTGATCACCCTTGAATATCTTAATGCCCAGGGTTCCCTTAGGAACATCATCAAAGATAGTCTGGGCATCAAAACCGCCGTAATAGTCGCCCACTCCAGCATGGTCACGGCCAACGATCAGGACCGTAGCGCCCATATTCTGACGGAATATGGCATGCAATACGGCTTCCCGCGGCCCGGCATATAACATATCAAAACCATAACCCGCTATTTCAACTGAATTGGGATCAAAGTAGAGCTCTACCATTTTACGAATGGCTGCATCGCGGACATCGGCGGGGATATCACCTGCCTTCAGCTTGCCCAACAGCATATGAATAATAGCGCCATCGGCATTGTACTCTTTCATAGCCATCTTAACCAGCTCTTCATGGGCAAGGTGCATTGGGTTACGGGTCTGGAAGGCAACTACCTCTTTCCAGCCCCTTCTGGCAATTACGTCCCGAAGCTGGGTAGCGGTACGAAAGGTTTCGGGAAACTCTTTTGCAAAATAGGAATAGCTTAATACCTGAATAGGACCAGAGACCGCGATGTTACCCACTGAATTGAAGGCGGCAACCCCTGGATGCTTCATATCCATGGTGCGGAAAACCTTCTCGGTCATTAATTTCATTTTATCGGCGCTTATTGCTTCGATTGCTTCAACCTCCTGAATCGCCAACACCGGGTTACCTTCAACATTGGGGTCGCGAAGGGCAACGCGTTTGGCGCCTTTAATGGCCGAGGCATCCTTGAGTACGTTTAAAATAGGTGCGGGCCAGAATAGACCCGAAGTTGTTTGCATTTTCTCGGCCACACTTACAGCATCGGCTACATTCATGTAACCCGTAAGCGGGTTGAAGTAACCAGAACCTAACATGACAGCATTTCCGGCTGCCGCGGAAGATATTACTGCGGAGGGTAGACCTTCGGCTTCCTTAAGTAGCGCTTTTCGTTTTGCATCATCAGCTACATACAACGGATTAAGTTTGTCAGATCCAAACGGTTTAATCATTTTACTTTTCTCCTTCCTTTTTTTCCTTGTTGCTGATCCCGGGCAACAAGTGTATTTTTTAAACGAATTATTTCACTACCCCGTTCTTATAACATTGGCTTTTTAGGGTGTCAAGAATTATTGTTTCCCTTAATCCGCAATCAAAATGGAGATGGGGTCAGAGATGGGGTCAGTCCGTGAATTTAGGAAATTACTTGCCTTTTTGGCCTAAAAGGGTGTAGATTTACTTATGGCGCGGAGACCTCGTATTGAATTTGCGGGTGCAGTTTACCATGTGATCAGCCGGGGGGATCATGGAGAGGTTATTTTTGGGGATGATAAGGATCGGGGGGAGTTTCTGCGGTGTATGGGGGAAGTGTGCGGACGGACAGGGTGGTTTATTCATGCATTTGTTCTGATGTCGAATCACTATCATATGCTCTTGGAGACACCCGAAGCCAACTTAGTAGCGGGGATGAAATGGCTCCAAGGAACCTACACGCAAAGGTTTAATCTCCGCCATGGGATTAGGGGGCATTTGTTTCAAGGGCGGTATAAAGCCCTGGTCGTAGATGGAGAGGGGAAAGGGTATTTTTTGCAGGCCAGCAGTTATATCCATCTCAATCCGGTTAGAGCGGGACTTGTTCAGGCAGATTATTCCCTAGGAACCTACCGGTGGAGCAGTTATCCCTTTTATTTGGTTTCCCGAGCTAAGAGACTAAAATGGATATATGTTGATCGGGTTTTGGGAGAACTCGGGGATCATCGAGACAATGAAAGAGGAAGAAAGATCTATGGAAGATATATGGAGGATCTATCGAAGGAATACCGGCAGAGTGAGGAGCGTGAGGAATTCAATATGAAATGGAAGCCATTAAGGGAAGGATGGTATTTAGGGGATGAAGAATTTCGCGATCATCTGATAAGTTTTCTTGACAGGGCCATCCATGGAAAGAAACGAGAATCTTTCTCAGGAGATGAATTACGGGAACATGGTGAAGCCCAAGCAGAGAGATTTTTGCGAAAAGGATTACGGGAATTAGAGTTAACCAATCACGATTTGCAGGGGCGAGCGAAGGGAGTGGAAGAAAAGCAGGTACTGGCTTGGTGGTTAAGGAAGAAGACCATTGTGAGTAGAAAATGGATAAGTGAAAGATTACAAATGGGTGATGCATCAAGAGTGAGCAAGGCTTTGAATATAGTTAGTTCTGCCAAAGATAGCCACATAAGAAAAATTAAGGAGCGATTGGAAGGAAGTCCATAATTCACGGACTGACCCCAAAAAGG
>JBFMGN010000580.1:0-3065 GCA_040752435.1 Spirochaetota bacterium | reverse complement strand
AGGAGGCAGGCCGCTCCCGTGCCGATAAATCTTTGATCAGAGACCCATCGGCCTCTGATATCATTCGGTATTAATGCCCCTTTCGGAAATCCCGCACCTATTCCGGAATTCCAACTACCGATTCTGCTCGAGGGTTCCTTTAGTTGCTAACCCTCGGGTCTCGAACCGGCGTTCTAATCCCGAAATAGGTGCGGGATGACGCTATCCCGATGCACGGGGTACGTTACCCACCTGTTACGCACCCTTTCGCCACTAACCACTAATAAATTAATGGTTCGTTCGACTTGCATGTCTTAGCCACGCCGCCAGCGTTCGTTCTGAGCCAGGATCAAACCCTTCAATTGTATCGTCGAATCCGCCTTCGCCGAAGCTCGGGCGGATATCGTCTTAAAGGCTCAACACTTTAGCATACGCACCGAAAGTGCTGATTAGATTTTGCCGCTTGGAACGCGAATTCGCGATTGCAAACCATGATGTAACGATTATTGCGAATTCTGCGTCCAGTGCGGCTAATTTTAAGCTCGCTCCGGCAGGGCGTATCCCGCCGAAGCTGCTGCACTTTCGCTGCTTCCCCGATGAGATGAGCTTTCGCCATCCCATGGGGTAATTTGGCTTAACTGTTAACTTGTCAATGAGCTATTTTTTCGTGCGCCGGTCCAGCCAGAGAATGGCAATACATTCCCCAACCCCTCTAGCGCTTTACCTATTCTACCCTGGATTACACTATCGTCAAGTGGCAAAAGCGAAAAAAATAAAAATTTCTGAAATTTTTTTCCCACCCGCCGGAGACCGTCCGTGGGCGGGTTTTATTCTATACGCAGCCTGCCCGCGCCCTGTTCGCCCCCGCCTTTTGTCATCTTGAGCGGAGTCGAAAGATCTGGCCGGAATGCAGAATGTCTTAGCACGAAGGGCACGAAGGACGCGAAGATTCTTCGACGCGCATTAACACCGGTTAACACGGATTAGGTCTTTATCTATCCTGTAATCCTGTCAAGAAATCTTACCACAAAGGCCACGAAGATTTCCTTGCGAGATGCGCTTCACGCTTCACGAGGGACGGGATTTAACCACGAATGAACCCAGCGCGGCTTCGCTTCGCTCAGCCGCAACCAAAAAGGCAAGGGTCGGCTCCTGCGAATCCGGCGAATTGTTTTTCGCCTGCGCCTTTCTTTTCACCGCCTCAGTTTCTTGCGAAGGCGGCGAAAAGCGGACTACGGCGAAAAACAAAAGGCCGAATGTTCCTTTTCTCAAAAAGGCTCATAACGTCTCAAGAACACAGAAGTTACGACCAGTCCATACAAAAATCGAGCATAAAAGACAACGTTTTGAAACATTGTAGTACGAATGGACACGAATAGTTTCAAGCTTAGCCGCAGATTGCCATGGTTTCGTAGGGTGGCGGCTTTCGTCCTTCGCAGTAGCTCTGCTACGGAGAATGGATGCCCCACCGATAGTAAACCGTCAATCGAGAACTTGTCCTGAGCAAGGTCGATGGAGCAGGAATCCAGCCGAACGAAGTCAAATCGAAGGGAGTCTTGGATTTATGTATAGCTTCCCCATTTTTTCCTTGTGTCCTATGAAAGTTGAATGGCTGGATAACTCAACCATTCACGTAGAGGCCAGATATGGTCGGTCAGACCTGCGACCATCGCAGGTGTGCGCGACCGCCATCGATCTTTGCGGTCTTGCACCCGAAGCGTTCGGACCGGCCAACAGAAATTGCAGCTGTACATTGTAAAATACGTCATGGCATTATGAACGTCCCAGTCCTTGGAAAAGCCGCAGGTCTTTCGAACCTTTCGGGCATTGCGATTGCGGTCTGTGCCGTTATGCCTTTCCACAAAGGCTGTGTTAATCGTATGGCTGACCACCGAGGCTTCTATCGCCGCTCACTTCATCATTGGATATTCGGCGTTCGATATTCGATATTCTGCTATTCTTTGTGTCTCAGAGCGTGTGGGAGAACTTGTCGATCTCTTTTTTGTCATGCTGAGCCCTTCGACTTCGCTCAGGATAAACTCCGCGAAGCATCTCAGGTTTGACCGTGAAAAAGAGATTCTTCACTGCGCTTCGCGGAGTTTAGAATGACATGATGGGCTTCTCACACACGCTCTCAGACAGTCGTAGCCCAAACAAAGGGGTCCCTTTTCGTTCGGAAAATCGCGCCTTGCACGTGCGGCAGTAGAGCAAACGGATATGGTTGTTTTTTCCGTATCGGCCGCATACGGTCAGATTATTGGCGCCGCGTTTTCCATAATCCGGGCACTTCTTATTTTGACAACAAAATTTTGAAAGAGCCTGCATCGTCTTGCCTCCTGAATGCTAACCGTCTTTGGGACAACCACTTGTCCCCCATCCAGGATGTCGGCAAGACGGCATAAAATTATTCAACAATAAAAGGACACAAGGGAAAACCGGGAGCGTACTTAATTTCAAGCGTATTAACCAACTCATAATCTCTCGCCTTTCTTGTGAAGTTCCTCAGACAGCCCCACTTACTTCGCCGATACTATATCGGCAGGATTTTGGGGGATTAGCAGGAAAAACGGTAAGATTCAGAAGATAATATCTCTGTGCGCCCCCTTTCGCAGCACGTCCGATGTGCTCTAAGTTCGATAATATCTCTGAATACGAAGGGGTGTCGGCCCCCTGTGAAACTCCGAGGGTGATAGTGAAAGACCGCTCGCGTTTTAACGACCCCAAAAAATTCCGAGCCACCTTGTGGATTCAAAAAAGCTTGCTCAACATTGTCCTGTGGCGAGCCGATAAAAATACAATCCAAGAATAGGCAGTTGGCCTCCGCAAGTCAGCGGCACGGCGGAACTGGATTGATACGAGAGCGGGAGTTCTTCATGGAGAATCAGAGCATCAAGGACAGTCCGAAGGCAAAACTTCCTCCATTGCTTTCTGGCTCAGAGTACGAGTTTGAAGATATAGACTCGCACCGTGAGGCAAATTTGTTAGGACTGGCTCTTGCGATTGTCGTACAGGCTCAAGAAGACAACCTCACGATGCCGCAGAAAAACGTTTTCCTTTCTTTATTTGAAGCTGAGGCCAAAAAGGTT
>JBFMGN010000058.1:0-10218 GCA_040752435.1 Spirochaetota bacterium | reverse complement strand
ATACGAATGGGGATGGCAATATGTGTTTCCTGCAAAAAACATCTCTACTGATCCCCGGTCAGGAGCACGCAGAAGACACCATATTCATGAAAGCACCTTACAACGGGCAGTAAAAGAAGCGATGAGACTTGCAGGCATCAACAAACATGCAGGTTGTCATAGCTTTCGCCATAGCTTTGCTACCCATTTATTGGAATCTGGTTCTGACATCCGCACAGTGCAAGAACTGTTGGGGCACAAAGATGTAAAGACGACGATGATCTATACTCACGTGATGAGCAAACCCGGAATGCACGTGAAAAGCCCCGTGGATGCCTTAAAGAAATAAGAAAAAATCGATTTCCCCAATGTAATTGCTTTTCGCAAAGATGATACCGGTGTTGTATTCGTTCCAACAATTTGACCGCTAATAAGAGTGTATGCATTGTACCCTCTATCGAAATAATATCCTGTTTGGGGTTGCAGGGTCAGTGTCACCGTTGTACCTTAGAGATTAATTCGCTTTATTTGTCAACACTTTTATTGACCCTTTAATTCACTTTCTCTAAGATATCCGCATCCAACTCGTACCGGCGGGTGGTGAAAAAACGGGTATAAAAATTGTTGCCGGTCAGGACCTACATTTTTTCGGGAAGGAGTTTACAATGACAGAGATGGTGCTGCTGGGAGATGAGGCGCTGGCCATGGGTGCGATCCATGCTGGAATCAGCGCCGCCTACGCCTACCCGGGCACCCCGTCGACGGAAATAACCGAATTTCTTATAGAGTATTCGAAACGGGAAGGTTCTCCCAAGGCAAGCTGGTGTGTCAACGAAAAAACCGCCTTTGAGGAAGCCCTGGGTGTTTCTCTGGTAGGCAAACGGAGTCTTGTCTCGATGAAGCATGTCGGCCTGAATGTCGCGGCAGATCCTTTTATCAACGCCGCCCTTCTGGAGATAAACGGCGGTCTTGTCCTGGCGGTGGCCGATGATCCCGGGATGCACAGCTCCCAGAATGAGCAGGACAGCCGTTTTTATGCCGATTTTGCCAAGATACTGTGCCTTGAGCCGAGGAACCAGCAGGAAACTTACGAGATGGCCGTAGAGGCTTTTGAACTCTCCGAACAATTTCATATACCGATCATGATACGGTTGTCCACTCGCCTTGCGCACTCCAGAGCCGTCGTTACGGTGGGAGATAAAAAACCTGAAAATGAATTATGCAAGGCGCAGGACACCAGCGCCTGGATGCTTTTGCCGGCCTTTGCCCGCACAAGGTGGGAAGTGCTTCTTGACAAACAGGCAGACCTTGCCCGGTACTGCGAAGCAAGCCCGCACAACCGCCTGGAAATAAATCCCGGGTTTGCGGAGTTTGGTGTAATAACCGCCGGAATCGGGCGTAATTATTATGAGGAAAATGTAAGCGAGCTTGCCGCGAAGCCGTCTCATCTCCACATCGCGACTTACCCTATCCCTGTCAATAAGGTAAGGGAACTGGCGCAGCGTGTGAAAAAAATAGTTGTTATAGAGGAGGGCTATCCTTTTATTGAAAAAGCCCTTAACGGAATTTTGCCCCCCGCGGTGAAAGTAGCCGGGAAGGAGAGTGGGGATATTCCTTTGACAGGCGAGCTTAACCCCGATAGCGTGCGGCCGATCCTGGCGCTTGAACCGAAACAAGGACTTAATGCCGTGGAGTTCACTCTGCCTCCCAGACCCCCCCAACTGTGCGCCGGCTGCCCGCATGCCGATTCATACGATGCGCTGAAAATAGCCCTTTCCGGATACCCACAGAGCCTGGTTACTTCCGATATAGGGTGTTATGCCCTGGGTGCACTTCCCCCCTATTCCGCCATAGAGACAATCGTATGTATGGGTGCGTCAATCGGGCTTGCAAAAGGCGCCTCAGAAGCCGGTTTCAGTCCTGTGGTGGCAGTTATCGGCGACAGCACGTTTCTCCATTCCGGTCTTACCCCGACTCTCGATGCAGTGGCTGCGAATACGCCGGTTACGATTCTCATTCTTGATAACGGAACTGTTGCCATGACCGGGGGGCAGGAAACCATAATTCCCTCATCGAGGATTGAACCTCTGATTATTGGATTAGGTGTGGAAAAGGAACACATCCGGATAATCAATCCCCTTAAAAAATACACCGAGGAGAACGCCGCGATCATCAAACAGGAAATTGAATATGAAGGCGTATCGGTCATACTATCCACCCGTGAATGTATTGAAACGTTAAAAATAAAAAAGAAGCACAGGGGTTAAGGAATGAAGTTTGATATTATTCTGGCGGGAGTCGGCGGCCAGGGTGTTCTTTCCGTGGCTGCGATTATCGCCCGGGGCGCCATGAAAGACAATCTGCTGATACGGCAGTCGGAGGTGCATGGCATGTCGCAGCGGGGCGGGGCGGTTTCGGCCCATTTACGGTTGTCCGATAAACCAATAGCCAGCGATTTAATCGGGAAAGGTTCGGCCGAGCTTATTTTGAGTATGGAACCTCTGGAAAGCCTCCGCTACCTATCATACCTGAAGAGTGACGGTATGGTGATTACATCGTCCAACCCTTTAGAAAATATTCCCGTTTATCCGGATATTCCTGCCCTCTATGATTACATCAACAGCCTTCCCAATGCCAGGTTGATAGATGCCGAAGCTCTCGCGCGGCTGGCAGGGAGTATCCGCGCGACGAATATGGTCATGGTGGGGGCCGCCTCCTTTTTCCTGCCGATTAAGCCCGTAACTCTGGAAGCCTCCATTCAAGAGCTATTCCGGAATAGAGGAAATGCTATCATCGCTATCAACCTTAAAGCTTTTCATTTGGGCAGGGAGGAAAAGTAAGAGTGGAGATAAGATACTGGAATAAAGAGGTTGAAACCCTTGGTAGAGATGAACTTGAAAAGCTTAAGCTTTCCCGTCTGAAGGAAACTCTCCACTGGGCCTTAAAAACGCCCTTTTATAAAAAGCGTTTAAGGGAGGCCGGGATAACTTCCCCGGAGGATGTAAAATCTCTAGGTGAGTTACAAAAAATTCCTTTTACAACCAAGGACGATCTGCGGGAAGCGTATCCGTATGGTCTCCTCGCCGTTCCCTTGCACGAGGTAATCCGCCTGCATGCCTCAAGCGGAACCACGGGTATTCCCACGGTCATCTATCATACAAAGTCCGATATTGACAACTGGACTGAGCTTTCTGCCCGGTCCATGGCGGCCGCCGGCGCCACCCAAGCGGATGTGTTTCAGAATATGATGACCTATGGCCTGTTTACCGGCGGGCTTGGGCTTCACTACGGAGGGGAGGAACTGGGTGCTCTGGTAATACCTGCCGGCGCGGGAAATACCAAGCGACAGTTTAAACTGATGAAAGATTTCAAGACGACCATCATCCATGCGACTCCCAGCTATATGCTCCATCTCTATGCAAAAATGGAAGAAGAAGGATTAAGCCTATCCGAGTTGAGCTTGAAAAAGGCCTTTGCCGGCGCAGAACCGCATTCTGAAAATATCAGGAAGAAGATCGAAAAACTGTTCGGTATCGATGTCTACAACTCCTACGGCTTAAGCGAGATGAATGGACCAGGTGTAGCTTTCGAATGTATCTATAAAGACGGCATGCATGTGTGGGAAGACTCATTTATCCTTGAAGTAATTGACCCCGCTACGCTGAAAGTGCTTAATGACGGCAGCGAAGGCGAACTGGTTTTCACCACCCTGCGCCGTTCCGCAACTCCCCTCTTACGCTACCGGACGAGGGACCTTTCATCGGTCTACAAAGGTGAATGTAAATGCGGCCGGACTCACCGGCGCATCGGAAGGATAAAAGGAAGAACCGATGACATGCTTAAAATTAACGGTGTCAACGTCTTCCCGTCGCAGATCGAAGAAGTGCTGATGAAAATGCCGGAGGTGGGTACCAACTACCAGATTGTGGTGGAGAAATCCGGGGCGCTTGATCGGTTGACTGTCAAAACCGAAGTTACCGCGCAAGTTTTTACCGATGATACGCGGGATCTTAACGCGCTTAAAGGTAAGATACATGACAATCTTAAAGCCTCCATAGCGATTTCGCCGGTTGTCGAGCTGCATGAACCAGGGATTCTTCCGGTGTATGAAGGCAAGGCGAAGCGCGTTATCGATATCAGACAGGAAGCTTAAGGCGGAGGGCTTCCCGCTTCGGAACACCATCCGGTCGAGGAGAGCTCATCAAACAGCCATGGCTGAGAGTAACCGGATTCCAGGTGTTTATCCTTCTTACCGGAAAACTCAATATACGGGGCGGCCCATTTTACAACCGCACCGGCTTGTTTTAATTCAGCGAGATTATGAAAAGGATTGTTTCCTCTCGTTTCGGCAATTCTTTGGGCGGAAAGAGGTCCAATCCCCGGCACTTTGAGGAGTTCTTCTTTTGAAGCCCGGTTAATATCCACAGGAAAAATTTCAGGATGCAGCCGGGCATATGCGGTTTTAGGATCAACATTTTTTGGAAGATGACCGTTTTTGTCAAAGACCAAATCATGAAGACGGAAACCATAGCCGCGCAGGAGAAAATCGCTCTGGTAGAGCCGGTGTTCGCGCAGAAGGGTATGATCATTGACAGCCGGGTAAGTAAGAGCTTCAAAAGGCTGAAAAGCGGAAAAATAAGCCCTGAAAACAAACATCTCACGATAAATCCAATCTACCGTCTTTAAGATATCGAGGTCGGTTTCATTGGATGCCCCTACGACAAATTGAGTCGTATGGCTCTTCGTATATAAGTTTTTCCGGATTAGATCACCGGCCCATTGCAGACGCGTTATGAGGTCATGCATAAAGTTTTTATCAGGGGCGATAGTACGCAAATGGTCTTTCGTCGGTGCTTCTAAATTTATGGAGATTCGATCGGCTAACTGGGCGGCACGCTCCATAAGGTTATATGAAGAACCTGGAAGAATTTTAAGATGAATGTAGCCCTTAAACTTATATTTATTTCGAAGAATCTCGGCCGTGTGAATCATTTTTTCCATAGCAGAATCGGCATTGAAGCCTACACCTGAAGATATAAAGAGGCCGTGGACACGGTGCTTTTGAACAAATTGAATAAAAATATCGGCTAACTCCCGGGGAGAGAAACCTACCCGTTTGATTGTATCGTTACGGGCCGAGAGGTGGCAATAGGCGCAATTATTTTTACAGGCATTTGTCTGAAGAACTTTTAAAATTCCCACCTGGCCTTTGCCCGGAATATGCGCAGGATATATCCATCGGCTGATAGGATTCCCCGGATCGCGGACGCGGCCTCTGCCTCCATGAAAATTACCGCTGCAGGAAGCCAGACATACATCGTACCTGGCTGAGCCTGCAAGAATATCCAGTTTCTCTTCGCTATTCAGGCTTTTGATTATGCCTATCATACCAATAGAATATACTAAACATTTGTTTAGTACAAGAGTGTACGCGTTTAAGACCACATTTCCGGTTATATTTGCGTTTTATAGGCATTTTTCTCAGCGTACATTTTATTATCCGCCTGAGCGAGCAATTCTTCGAGGGATTCATCCTTCTCCCATGTATGCTCGGCAATTCCGTGGCTGAGACTTACAGGATAGGGCTTTTCGTTTTTTGCATTCAGGTCGTTAATCTTCCTCGTAATCTTTACCCAGATTTTTTCAGCCTCAGCCAGTCCGCATCCGGGAAATATTATTAGAAACTCGTCTCCGCCCATCCGGCAGACTGTATCACTGCTCCGAATTGAATCGCTTAATAACCGGCTTATCAGAATTATCAGCTCGTCTCCTTCTTTGTGGCTGAAAGTATCATTAACGTATTTCAGGTTATTTGCATCCACAAAGATCAGCGATAACGGCGCTTTGTAGCGCCGGCTCAATTTCATCTGCTGTTCTAAAATCGTCAAACCGGTTCTGCGGTTTAAAATTCCGGTCATGGCATCTACAGTCGCGTAGTATTTCAACTGTTCTTCCGTGCGTTTCCTCTCGATTATCCTGCCCATTTGCTCTGCCAGGGTTAAGAGCATTTGCCGTTCTTCCTTGAAAAAATACCCTTCATCAACTTTTGGTAATGCCTCACTATACCCAATTTCCAGTGTCCCCGCCGGTTCACCGTTTATCATTACAGGACAGGCTTCCTTCCAGTCCGTCGCCTGGTAATTTGAGGTCTTGTATTCTTTTTTCTCGATAACCGCCCTGGCGTAGGTTATTTCCGGCAAGGGCCAGCCGGCGGGAATAAGGTCAACGATATTCTGAATTATTTCTTCCAGGGATTTCCCCTGGTCTTCCAGGAGAGTTGAAATACTGAACAGGCAGTTAAGCTCCTTGACGCGTTCCTTTAGTTCGTACGCCATTATTCCGAGTTCATATTCTGCCCGGTCTCTTTCATCCTCAGCCGATTTAAGTTTATCGATTTGCGCCCGGAGTTCCGCTATTTCTTTAAGCAGTTTTTCCCTGGGTTTATAATCATCACTCATAGCGATGGTTATTGTAGTTGTAAATATCTGCTATTACAATATAAATTGGTTAAATAATATCTTGACGGCCGGAATTCTTCAAGGATAGAATAGCTTATCCTTTGGAATAGAGACATTGCTACACCGAGGAGGCGGGAAGTGATCTGGAACTCCGATATAGAATCCAAAAGTATTTCCGAATTACAAAAGCAGCAGTTGGAATCTTTAGTCAAAATCGTTGAAAAGGTGTATAAAAACGTCCCGTTTTATAGGGATAAATTCGATCGAGCCGGGGTAAAACCGGCGGCTATTCAGAGCCTGAAAGATATCCGGAAACTACCCTTTACTACCAAAGATGAGCTGCGGGAGACATATCCCTATGGGCTGCTGGCAGTTCCGGAGGGGGAAATTGTTGAGGTGCATACATCTTCCGGTACTACGGGTGCCCCTGTGGTGGATGCCTATACCAGGCAGGATATCGATACCTGGGGAGAAGCCATGGCCCGGACACTCGCCATGGCCGGTACCACCAGCATCGATGTCGTCCAAAATGCCTACGGCTACGGCCTATTCACCGGGGGTCTGGGGATCCATTACGGAGCGAGAAAGATCGGCGCCAATGTAATCCCTGTTTCTTCGGGCAATACGAAACGGCAGTTGATGATAATGAAGGATTTCGGAACTACGGTGCTGACCTGTACCCCGTCCTATTCTCTTTTTCTGGCGGAAGCGGCGAAGGAAGAGGGTCTCGATTTCGCCCAACTTACGGTAAAGGCAGGCTGTTTTGGAGCGGAACCCTGGAGCGACAATATGCGAGCGGAGATCGAGGCGAAGTTGAAGTTAACCGCCCATGATATTTATGGGTTGACGGAGATTATCGGGCCGGGTGTTTCCTCCGAATGCGAAGCTAAAAACGGACTGCACATAAATGAAGATCTCTTTTACCCGGAAATAATTAATCCAGCGACCGGAGAGGTGCTCCCCGACGGCGAGAAGGGCGAGCTTGTTTTCACCACCCTTACAAAAGAGGGTACTCCGGTTATTCGTTTTCGAACCAGGGATATCACTTATCTTTTCAGGGAGAAATGTGCCTGCGGCCGCACGATCGTCAAGATGCACAGGCTCTTAGGAAGGACCGATGATATGTTGATCATCCGGGGAGTGAATGTTTTCCCGTCCCAGATAGAACATGTTCTTATGAAAATTGAAGAAACCGAACCGCATTACCAGATCATTGTCGACCGGGCCGCAGCCCATCTGGACGAGATTGAAGTGCAGGTGGAAGTCGAAGAATCCTTTTTTTCCGATGAAACGAAAAAACTTGAAAAGATACGGGAAAAGATAGAGAGAGAACTTAAATCCGAACTGGGGATCGGGGCACGGGTAAAACTGGTGGAACCGAAATCGATCCAGCGGAGTGAAGGCAAGGCAAAACGGGTAATAGACAAACGACAACTTTAACAGGGAGGAGATTATGCCGGTTAATCAAATATCTGTCTTTCTGGAGAATAAATCGGGCAGGCTGGCGGAGGTAACGAAAATCTTAGGTGAAAGCGGTATTAACTTACGGGCAATCACGATTGCCGATACCGCCGATTTCGGGATACTGCGACTGATCGTCGATAATCCGGACAAGGCCCTGGCAACCCTGGAGAAAAACGGGTTTACCGCCAAGGAGACGAAAGTGCTTGGCGTTGAAGTCGAGGATGTTCCGGGGGGGCTGCACCGGGTAATGGACATCTTTTATAAAAACAATGTGAATATCGAATACCTCTATGCCACTCTCGAAAAGAATAAGGATAAGGCCGTCGTGATTTTCAAAGTTGAGGATCTTGACTACGGCTTGAAGATAATCAAAGAGAATAACCTGACGGCGGTTTCAAGCTTTTAAAAAAAGAATCGTATTCACGAAATGCTCCTTTCCATGCCCATCGCGGTGACAACACTGAATGGTGTGCGAAAATGTTCCGTATCTTAAGCCGGGGGTTATTTTAATGGGCACAGACAACGGAAGGGAAAGAAAAGAAACAAGGTAATTCAATCGAAAGGCAGCAGTGATGGAAAAGAAAAGAATTTTAACCGGTGACCGCCCCACAGGCAAACTTCATCTCGGCCATTATGTCGGCTCCCTTGTAAACAGGGTCCGCCTGCAGGACGAGTATCGCTGTTTTTTTATTATAGCGGATCTGCATATGCTCACGACGAACTCGAGTAAAGAAAACATTGAAGGAATTACCGAAAATGCCCGGGAGATGGTTCTCGATTATCTGGCATGCGGGATAGACCCTTCAAAGTCGGTTGTGTATCTTCAGTCGGCGGTACACGAAGTCTACGAGATGAACCTGTTTTTTGAAATGCTTGTGACTGTCCCCCGGCTGCAGCGTATGCCGAGTTTAAAGGAAATGGCTCAATCGGCGAACTTGAATGAGATGCCCTTCGGTCTTTTAGGATATCCTATTCTTCAAGCGGCGGATATCCTTATGCCCAAGGCTCATCTTGTGCCTGTCGGAAAGGATAACGAGGCGCACGTGGAAATAACCAGAGAAATTGCACGGCGTTTCAACAATCTATACGGTGAAGTATTTCCCATACCGGAGGTAATGATTGGGGATGTGCCCACCCTGGTTGGAACCGATGGCAATGCAAAGATGTCCAAATCCCTCAATAATTCCATTCTGCTCTCCGATGACCGGCCGACCGTACGCAAAAAGGTTTTCGGTATGTACACAGATCCCAATCGCATCAAGGCTGATATCCCGGGCAAAGTTGAGGGAAACCCTGTATTCATCTATCATGACGTCTTCAATAACGACCAGGAGGAAGTCCGGGATCTGAAAGAACGTTACAGTCAGGGTAAGGTGGGGGATGTGGAGGTTAAGGAAAAACTGGAAAAAAGCATAAACGCCTTTCTCGATCCAATCCGTGAAAAGCGGCACTATTACGAAGAACGCAAAGGTTTTGTAGATGAAGTTATTTTTGATGGAACCTTAACCATGCGTGCAGAAGCCCGAAAAACATTAATCGAAATGAAAAAGGCGATGGGCTTAACTGGGGTCTGGAATAGAATCAGCCGAAAATCGGAAGAGTTGAAAAAGAAGCAAGGATGAGATATCCGGTTATTACCGGATATCTCTCTTTCGGTATGAAAATTTAAGGTCTGGAAACATAGAATCTGGCAGAAAACTTAATTAGCTTACTATCCTTTACGGCAGGTAGATCTAACCATACAAAACGTACGTTAAACTCTAGTACTCATTCCTTTGCTGGAACCTTCTCGGTTCTCGTTCCTTTGCTTCGTTGACACGAAGTTCGCGACCACCGAAATCTTTACCGTTCAATCCATTGATGGCGGCTTCGGCATTATCCATCTCCACAAATCCGAATCCGCGCGACCTCCCTGTGTCCCTGTCGGTAATGATTTTCACCGATGTAACATCGCCGAACTGGGAGAACAGGTTTTTGAGATCTTCCTCTTTTGAACCAAAAGGAAGATTCCCAACATAAATCTTTTTAGCCACAGAAACCTCCAAACTAAATGTACACTTTCGCCTTATCGTTCTTTTAGAACATAAGGAACCCAATAATCAATTCTTTATAGTATATTTCCTGCGGAATGTAAAGCTTAAATATTTTTTTCTCACATATCAAAATTGATAATAAAAAACTATCTTTTTTGATAGGAAGTCTGTAGAATCAGGAATATGATCGATATCTTGAAATGTATTATTTTATTAACAGATAATGAAATAGTAGATCCAAAACAGCTTCATAGAGATTGGCATGGATATTGCTATAACAATTT
>JBFMGN010000579.1:0-3066 GCA_040752435.1 Spirochaetota bacterium | reverse complement strand
TGATCATCGGCATATATAAGAGAAGGATTACGGATATTTTGATTCAGTGTTTTCATTCTTTGCATGAAAGCCTGCCAACTCAGGCTGCCAAGCAAACCAAGCTCACGCGCATGGGGCGTGGTTGCCGGAGATAAAGTAGGCAGATATGTATACAGTTGATAGAAGTGGTTGCCTTTTTGGACGATCCAGTAAACATTGCCTCCAGCGTATTCTAGATGGAGAGTATTTGTTTCACCGGTTCCCAAAGAAGATTCGAAACCCGGCGGATTCCCGGAGTTGTCGTTCTTAGGATACTTTAATGGGATAGTTTGGCTTTGATCGTATTTTGGTGCAGCCTTTTTATCAAGCTGTGTTAATCTGAAAAACGAAAAAGAAAGAAGAAGGAGAAATGCCAAAAATAAGAGAAAAGTACATAAGTAAAATCGACGAAAACACAACCTGCGTGTACTTTTACTGCTTGCGGATGGAATATCTTCCTTTTGAAAAGACACATTCTTGATTGATTCTGTCATAAATGGAGCGGTCGTAAAACCTGCCTGTTGAGGTGTCTTAAGCCTCTCTTTTTTCTCGGTGGCAGCCGGGGAGAGATTGAATAAATCGGCCTCATCCCAGTCTTTTATACTAATTCCTCTTTCATTGCCTTTCACGAACTCAGCATACGCGAGTTTGTTCTTCCTTACCGGGGGAGAGCTATCGGTATCTGGGAAATCAGATTCACCGTGATTAGCCTTAAGTGTTGCAGATGAATATTTAAAAGCTTTGGTAGCTTCCACCGCTTTCTCACGCTTGAAAAACACATCCTTCATGCCTGTCACGGACTTTTTAGCGGTCTTTTTGGGTGGATAAATTTTTAATCCGGCATCAGGTAAACCTGCTTCACCGACGCTCTCAGCGTCGGACTTATCCTTATTTTCCCTTTTATCGATTTCTGCTTTATTAAATTGAGTAATGTTGTCCAGGTTGTCGGAAGCGTTTTCTGCCTTGTGCGTTTTTTGAATAATTTTGTCTATATCATCAGTTTCATGTTTGGCAGGGGGAATTTTCTTTTCTGAAGCGTTTTGGGCAGCGTGTTTTGAAAAAGGCAGCGATTTGTCAAAATCGGAATCCGTGAAAGGGTTTTCATCTTTTACACGAACATAATCCGTGGCTGGTTTTTGACTTGAGGCGACGACATTATTATCTGAGGCTCTGGTTAAGGAATCATCCAGCACAAGCGGGTTCATTTCGGCTCCGGATTGCCCGGATAACACTTCGGGCTTCTGTTTGGAAAGGTAATTTCTAATATCATTCAATATGACGGGCGGTACGGTAAGTTCGATATTGGCAAGAATGATGTTTATTAGCTCTTTATTTTGAACATTAAGGTCGACACGACAATTATGGAGGGTCATAAATAGAAGTATCTGCTGACCGTTTTTATAGGGTACCTTCTTAAAATCCGCCACAAGCTTTGTGTAGATATTCTGAATGGTAAAAAACAGTCTTTCTGTAATATCATAAGTGAGAGACTTAGGCAGCGGTACAGTATTGTTGAACAGGTGAGCTATCAGGAAATTAAAATCATTTTCATAAAGCTTTTCGGAAAGATGTAAATGAGCGAAAGTGGCCAGCCAGGAATAGTCTTTATGTAATAAATGGAAAAGTATTAAGAGAATAATAAATTCTTCTTTGTATAAATGTGGACTCTCGAGTTTGGCATTTAGTAACTTTTCCAGATACTCCTGATTTTCTAGTGTATGAAGACCGGCGAAAAAACGAATTGAACTGTCCGTCTGTTCGCACCACCTGTAAAGCCGCGCGGTTGCAAATAGATCCTCAAGGCGTATCCTTATACTATTTTGATCCTCATTCATTCTCTAGGCGCAACCTTTTATATCCTCCTGTTATTATATAATCGGAAAGGTCTTTATTCAATGCGGCTTAAGCCGCAATGGGGAAGAGGATTATTTCTGTCCGGTTTTCCGTTTTGTCGTCCCGTTTTTAGGCTGGTCAGCTAAGTATTTCGGCCGGATTTCTTTGCTTCTTCCAGCATCGGAAAGGAGGAGTACATTCGGGATAGAGTCGGCCATTTGCTTGGTATCATCGAAATAGGACATTCTAATGCTATTCGCTTTTATCCCTACCTCCTTAATTGTTTTGGAGCCGCTGTCGATACCGACCTTATAGATATCGTCCAGTACTTCGAGGATAATCCGGTTATTCCAGGTCTCCTGTTTATTACTCTTATCAAGATGTTTTCCAATGTTATATACATCGGAAACATTCAGGGGATATACTTTATAGCCGTATTTCGAGGTTTTATATGCATTTTGGATAATGCCAAGCAAAGCCTGGAGCGTTTTCGAATAAATCTCGTCTCTTTTAAAACGGGCCAACATTCTGAACGTTTCTTTAATCATGAACCAGTTCGGCTTTATGGGCGTAAAGAGGAGAAAGGCTTCACGCGATCCTACCAGGGCATTAACAACATAGGAATTGTTGGTTTCCAGCATAGTGAGAAAAAGGAGGTAATTCCCCGAATTGATGCCGGCATACGATAAGGCCCTCGCTATCGCAACGGATGCATCCACACTTATCTCTGTATTGCATAGCAGAACAGTCTTGAATAGCTCCAGTTCCGCCTCTTTTATTTTTTGCTGGTATCTTTTATTACGTCCTTTTACATTTCGGGTCATATGTTAGTGGTCCTGTTGCTTATTTATCGGAGTTTTTTGGTGTTAAAATAAGATATGCCGACAAAATGCGATTCAGGCGATGACAAACACTTAACCGCCTGGATAGAACCATAACCGATTATTTTCCCTGGAAAACAAATTGCCGGCGATCGGACTGACCGAAGGGAAGCCGACTTGAAGTTTTGGTTTTCCCTGGAAAACAAATTGCCGGCGATCGGAGTTGAACCGATACAGGTGTGACCCCGCCAGATTTTGAGTCTGGTGCGTCTGCCAGTTCCGCCACGCCGGCATAACCGACCTTTGTCCGTCCGTCAGACTGTATTAAAGGACAAACACAAGTTCGGTACGAGACAATCTACAATAAGAGCGCCAAAAAATCAATACCCAGCGC
>JBFMGN010000578.1:0-3075 GCA_040752435.1 Spirochaetota bacterium | reverse complement strand
TATATTGGCCATGCTTGCCTTTGAAGAGTTCTCGTAAAAAATGTTTGGACCCGGCGCCCCATTCGGCCTCGCGCTCGACCCCAAACCAACCCTTTTTCTGCAGGAAATATAGAAAGACGATCTGTCCGAGCAGTTTCTTGGCGAAGTTTACCGTATCCACGCCCTTATCTTCAAAATCGGCCTTCACTCTGGCATCTTTTTCGACCACTTTATCCAGTGCTTCTTTGGTACGGATGAACAGCTCGCGGTATTTGAGGAAAAACTCCCTGGTAACGGTTTCAATGTTAAAAGCTTCTTCCAATTGACCAAGGGTAGGATTGTGCTCATCATCGGCAAGGATAGGCATTAGCCGACTCTGGGCAGTATGGCTGGCTTCGTTGCTGCCGACCAAAAACGACCAGCGTCTGGCAGGGGTAAACTCTTCTTTGACTTTTATTTTGCCGGTTTTACTCTCCTCAAAGCGGTATTCCATTTTAACCAGCGAAAATCGCCAGTCCGCTTCGCCGCGAGAAACAAAGGCAACCAGCGCAGCATCCTTCATTTCTCCGCCGCGGCTGCCGTTCAAGTACCAGGCGATGAAATTGCGCTGCATGGTGCGGGCGCGTTCAAGTGACGTTTCTTTTTTCAGTTGCACAAACAGGATGTCAATTTTATGCTCTCCGTCTGAGTATTTGCCCATACGTTCGAGAGATGAAATGTAAGGTTTGTAGGCGTCGGGGATATAGTTGCCCTGGTATGTGAACGGGGCATCTTCAATCTGATTGAGAAGATTTTTGACGAAACCTGTAAATCTGTCCTTTTCAA
Organism: Spirochaetota bacterium; assembly: GCA_040752435.1. Taxonomy (GTDB): domain Bacteria; phylum Spirochaetota; class Spirochaetia; order SPDA01; family JBFMGN01; genus JBFMGN01. The sequence continues at coordinate 2,271 of JBFMGN010000578.1, read as the reverse complement.
AAGGGTTTTCGAAAGTTTCTTTAATGATGCTTTGCGCCTGTAATTTGTTCATTTTACTTTCCGGTTAAATAAAGTGATAAAATCACTTCCCGTTTGCCGAACGAACGCGGATTCTGTTCCGCATAGTGCTCCTGTAAAAAGCGCTCCGGGACGTGGCTTTGCAGCGTCCCAAGCACTTTAAATGGGTTCAGGAGATCCTGCTTGAGTGCCTTCAACGCCTTGAGGGTATCTTTAACGGTTTGTTTGGGCAAACCACCTTCTTCCAACTGGGTGACGATTTGTTTCAGATACTGCTCCTGCTCATCGGTAAACTGCTGTGTGTTCTTCAGCGTCGCTTTGAGGATTTTAAGCATTTGCGCTGCGCTGTCCCGGCCGCGCCTTTTTTGAGGTTCTTCCATTTCTTCGGTGGTGGCAAAAAGGAAGGCTGCCTTATTCTTATTCAAAAGGTCAAAAAACTTTTCCGGCAGTTTTTCTTTTTTATCATCAATGGTGCTTTCGAGTAGACTGGCCGCGCGCATGAAATCAAGTTCCCTGGCTTCAGGACTATTGTCAGCCGTAAAAAATTTCTGCAATTTGCCGCGCCTGAAATAGGTCACAAGTGAACCTTGATGTTCCTTATCTGTTTTTGCAGTGCGGGCTTTTTTCGGCAATCGTTTGATTTTTTCAAAGAGGTCAGGATTCTGGTCGCGGATATTTTTAATGACCTGCAAATATTTCAGTTCGCTTTCTTCGGATTCATCTTCGCCGGTCAGTGTCTTTTTGGAAATTAATCGATTGAAAAGTTCGTGGGAGCCGACCGGTTCACCTTCGGTCAACAGCGCGGCATCGCCGCCAAGCAGAGTTAAAAACGCATTGATTTTGGATTCGGCCGCTTCTTTTAGTTTAATCTGATCGTTCGACTGTTCAGTTGGGAAGAAATTGAAGGTGTAAATATTGTCAAATTTGGTATCAACACGGTTGATGCGCCCGACCCGTTGCATCATCCGGGTCGGGTTCCAGGGGATATCGTAATTTACTACCACATTGGAGCGGTGCAGGTTTACGCCTTCTGATAAAACCTCGGTAGAAACAAGAATGTGATAATCATCTTTCGGACGGCGCACCCTGGCATCAAAGTTGTCAATAACTCTATCGCGGATAGCTTCTCCTGACCCGCCGGTAAAGCAGAGGGCGGTATCTTCAAACTTACTATTGATATTTTTTGCCAGATATTCGGCAGTTTCTTTTGATTCCGTAAACACAATGAGCTTGTTTTGGAGAGTTTCTCTGTTTGAAAGCTCATCCAAAAAGGTCAGCAGTTTTGGATCCCGTTTGATTTTTTGCCATAGTGATTTGATGGTTGTCAATATGTTGAGATCGCTTTCCAAATCCCTGATAAAGTCATCCGTAAACTCATCGCGTGCATACTTTTCGGCTTTGCCCTCGTCAACCAATTTTTGAATCGATTCATCATCGTCGTTTTCCAAATACTCGAAAATTTTGTTGGAATAGTCTTTACTTGTATAAACATGGCCGTTTTTAAACGTCTTGATAAACATTTCATAAGAGGAGATAAACCGGTCAACAGACCGCTTAAAAGCGTAAAAGCTGCTTTCGAGCCTTTTGACCAGCAGAATCTTCATAAATCTTCCCATATTCCTTTGGGATTGTTCCTCAAGCTGATCAATTGAACCTTTGTAATACCTGGGTAGAAGCGGTGTATAACGGGCGTAAATGAATTTTTTGGATATCAGCTCAATGGTTGTATTGAAGATTTTAGCCTCTTCTTCATTGAGCTGGTAAAATAGCGGTAGCGGATTATCAATATCGGGAAACTTCAGGTTTTGTTTTTGCAGATCGTCGGCAAAGTATTTCGTGATTTCGGTTCTGGTCCGCCGTACCATCAGGTACTTTAGCACCTTCTCACGAATTTCTTTGGCGTTTTCTCTTACAGTTTTTATGTATTCGTAATAATCGCTTTGTCTGTCCAGATTTTTTAGTTTCCTATCCAATCCATTGAAGAACCCTTCGAGCTCGGGTAAATTAGGAATTGTGCTTCTTCTTGCTTTTTGAAATAATTTTATCTGGCTTAAAATGTCTTTCGGGGAATTATTATACGGGGTAGCGGTTACTAGAATGACTCTTTTGCCACGGCAAATCTCGGCTAATTTCTCGTAGGTAATATTTGTCTCGGTTCTGAATCGGTGGGCTTCATCAATTATTATATTCTTATATTTTTCTGTTCCTCTGGCAAGGATGTGATCTAATTTTCCAATTGATTCAAAATCTGCC
>JBFMGN010000577.1:0-3075 GCA_040752435.1 Spirochaetota bacterium | reverse complement strand
TTAGCCTTTTTTAAGACCGCTTTACCGGGATTGACCCATAGTTCGTCAATCTTTAATACTAACGATCCGGTGAGTTATCGGGGGGAGTCTGCCAGAACCGGGATCATTGGGATCCAGCCGGACCATTTTATTCTGTTTTCCATTCCTATTGCTAAGGGGCGGCGATTCCTGCCCCAGGATATCCAACTTCGAAGGGCCGTCTGTGTCTTAAGGCCGGATATCGCCAAAAAGCTCTTTAAGGATGAGGACCCGCTCGATAAGGTAATACAGATTGGGGAGAAAAACTATACGGTTATCGGATTGACCGAACGTCTTGAGCAAAGTTTTTTAAGCGATGGATCGGATAACAATACCATTTTCGTGCCGGAACACTTTATCGCCTCGCGGCTTTGGGGAGGCAGGGATATCCGCTACTGGATCTACGTCATGAAGTTCGACAGCATCAACCATGTAAATGTAGCCATAAACAGGATTAATAATTTTCTTAACAATAAGTACGGATGGCTGAGGGGGGAATCCCGCTTCCGGGTAGAAAAGCTGGACTCTTATATTGGTATTGTCGAAAAAATATTGAATATAATCAGCACCCTTATCCTGGTAATTGCGTCGATTTCCCTGTTAGTGGGCGGGCTGGGTATTATGAACATCATGCTGGTTACGGTTACCGAACGGACCCGGGAAATCGGAGTCCGAATGGCAATTGGTGCAAAACGGCAGGATATCCTGGCCCAATTTATTATTGAGGCGGTTACCCTTTGCCTTTTGGGCGGAGGGGCCGGCATAGTTTTCGGTACCGGTTTGGCGGCCCTGGTATGTACCTTATTGAAATGGGAGTTTATTGTATCGATTTTTATTGCTCTGGGTGCATTAGGAATATCAACAGTAATCGGGTTGATATTCGGGATCTATCCGGCCTATAAGGCCTCCAGGCTTACGCCTATAGAAGCCTTACGATCGGAGAATTGAAGACTACCATGATCAAGTTGCTTGTTTCAGAAGCCTTGACGGCGATTGCTGCCAATAAGTCCAGAACAATCCTTACCCTTCTCGGTATCGTAATCGGCATCTCATCAGTAATAACCGTTATCGCAGCCGGGGAAGGAGGGAAAAGGATTATCATGAAGGAGTTCGAGGGACTTTCGCCCACGACTCTCCAGATTATGCCGAACTGGCAGGATTACAGCCTGAATAGGGCTTTTAAGATTGAAAGAATGAACGCGAAAGATCTTACAAGCCTGGAAGAATCTGTACCTCATATCACGAGCATTGCTCCCCTGCAATCTATGAGTACTATTATCCGGGTCGGGGAAGTGGAAAAAAAACTCAATGTAACGGGAACCAATAACAATTACATTGAGTTTGTCGAATACGAAATTGAATCCGGACGGATTATTACCTCCGAAGAGGTTCAGACTCAGGCGAAAGTCGCCATTATCGGTTATGGTATTAAGGAAGAGTTCTTTCCAGAGCGAGACCCGGTCGGCGAATATTTTACCGCTTTCAACACGCCCATACGCATTATTGGAGTACTAAAGAAAAAAGAAAAGGCTGATACCATATCCATTTCCAATCCAGAGAATACCTATAACAATGCTATTGTAGTTCCTATTACCGTCTTTAAACGCCTATTCGGCGGCCAGGGAGATTTTTCTTATATCCTCTGTAAGGCTATAAGTATCAAGGACATTCCTAAAGCGCGGGCTGGAATTTTAAGCGCTCTGGCCAAAAATCATGGGAAATGGGACAACAGGGTGAATAAGTTTATGGTTTCCGCTATGAAAGAGCAGCTTGATATGATTAATACGGTTATCGGAACGGTTACCACCGGGGTCGCGGTTCTGGCCGGAATTGCACTCCTGGTGGCGGCGGTGGGGATTATGAATATTATGCTGGTGTCGGTCAAGGAACGCACACGGGAAATCGGCATCAGAAAGGCTGTCGGCGCCAGGCATGGCCAGATCATGTCGCAATTTCTTATCGAAACATTACTTTTGTGCGGCGGTGGGGGATTGCTGGGACTTGGCGTTGCGGCCGGCGCGGCGGTTTTAATCGGCCATTATGCAAAATGGCCGGCTGTGATAAGCCCCATTACTGGAGGACTGGCCATCCTGCTTTCCCTGGGAACGGGTCTTGCTTCGGGGCTCTACCCGGCGAGCAGGGCTGCCCGTCTGGTGCCCCATGAAGCACTCCGGTACGAGTAAGTTTCTCCCCGTTGCATGGCAGCCTGCTTGACAGCTTGTATTACTTTGTATTAAATTATTACGAAGTAATACTAAATAAAGGCGGATTGGAATGTTCAGATCAAAACAAGAGATAATTACCTTTAAAGTTGAAAACACTCTGGCAAACAAACTGAAGCAGATACCCAACCGGTCGGAGTTTATTCGGACTGCCGTGTTGAATGCCCTGAAAAATATGTGTCCGCTCTGTTCAGGAACCGGGATACTTACACTGGACCAAAAGGAGCACTGGGATTCCTTTTCAGAACGGCACTCGATTCATAGATGTGATAAGTGTGACTCTTTGTATCTAGCCTGCGATAAGCATGAAGCTCCGGGAAACAAAGCTGCAGCAAAAATTCATTAACCCATCCGGATTTTCAACGCTTCTATCCTTAAAGTAAAGAAATGCGGAAACAGAGGTCCATTATCCCATACATCGTTTTACATCTCTTAATAACCACAATGGCAGTCTATGCGGGTGGCAAGGGTGAAGTAAAAAGTGAACCACCGGCTTCTACAATCCACGCTTTTGTAAGCATCCTTCCGCAAGTCTATTTCGTAGAAAGGATCGGCGGTGAAAGGGTAAAGGTTCAAGAACTTGTCGGGCCGGGAAGAGAACCCCACACCTATGAACCGACTCCCGGGCAGATGGCGGCTCTTTCTCAAGCTAAGGTGTATTTCAGAATAGGAGTGGCATTTGAAAAGGCCCTTATGCCCAGGATTCAGAATTCCATGAAAAATCTTACAATAGTGGACACAAATAAAGGTATTAAGTATAGGAAAAGTGATGCACAATCCCATGCTGGTGAAGGGGATGATCCCCATATCTGGATGAGCCCGCTGCTTGCAAAAA
>JBFMGN010000576.1:0-3079 GCA_040752435.1 Spirochaetota bacterium | reverse complement strand
AAAGGTCAATCTGAAGCAGATCAAAGACCTTTTGGCCAAGGCCATTAACGAGCTGAACGTCAAGGACCAGATGATCCTCTCGCTCTACTACTGGGACGAGCTGACTATGAAAGAGATCGGCACTATCCTGGGCCTCGCCGAATCGACCATTTCGGAGCGGCATACCAAGGCCATGATTATGCTGAAGCAGAAACTCCGGGAAGTGATGCTGTAGGGGAGGAGGAAGGAGTCAGTGGTCAGTGATTATTGCGGTGCTCAATTGCTTATACTGCAAAAAGATAAAGACAAAAATAAAAAGCAAAGGACACCACAGAGACACAGAGGCACAGAGGTACACAGAGGGATGCAAAGGAAAGCACAGGAGTGGGAGTGATGGAGAGTGAGAGAGTAAAAACCTCTGTGATCAATCAATAGTGGCCAGTGGTCAGTGATCAGTAGTCAGTAATCGAAAAGGATGAAGGGGGAAAAATCATGATCAATCCAGTCGGCATACAGCCGCCAGTAGCCGGTTCCCCGGCTGTGAGCGGGAGAAAGCAGGGCAACCAGAAGAACAACCAGTCTCCGCTCAGGAAGAAGCAGGAATCAGCTCAGGCGGGAGTGAAAAAGGGATCCGGAGAAGCACCCTCGCAGGAGCATGAGCAGGAAGAAGAGCAGGCTCCGAGGATTGATATTACCGTGTAGGGGAAAATGGGCAAGGGGAGAATGCAGACCATGAACATTATATCGCAGCATCTGAACCACCTCATAGGACAGAGAGAGAGCCATTTGTGGAATGGATATGTGAACATGCTGAAAACTCTGGAATCCGTTTTCCTTTCACCGAAACACTGGATTCTGGAGTTCCTTCAAAATGCAGAAGACGCTGGTGCGGAAAAGTTTTCTATTCGCTTAGAGCAGGACTCCCTTGTGATTCTTAATGATGGCAAGGAATTTAGGGACGAGGATTTCTATGCCATATGTGATGTTAACTCCCGTAAACTTCCATCCAAGGGATTTCGGGGATATATTGGCATCGGCTTTAAATCCATCTTTCGCATTACTGATTGTATAAGCATCCACTCAGGTAAATTCCATTTTGAGTTTGATAAAAAGCATTGGCAAACTCGGAGCAGAGAGGAAAGACTCCCTATCTCAAAATGGCCCTGGGAGATTCTCCCGATTCCAATTGAAGTTAGCAAAGCAGAGCTTCCGGAAGGTTATAGGACGGGGTTTTATGTCTCTTTATCGAGCAAGAAAGGCCAGGAAGCACTTCAACAAATCAGTGATTTTCTGACCAGGGAATTTCCAAAAGAGATAATTCTTCTCCTGAAAAATGTTGAGGTGATAGAAATAAAGGCAGCACAGAATTCTTTTAACATTAAGAAAGAAATATTGGAGCCATCTCCTAACCGGGAACAAGAGTTCGTTATTGCAAAAAAGGAGAGCAGTGAATCAGGGAGAACCGAGGAGACATACTACCTCGTTCTTCGTAAAGTTGTTCAGGTTCCGGAAGAAATCCGGCAGGATGAAGAAACAGAGCGTGTCCGCCGTTCTGAGATTTCCGAACGCGAAATCGGCCTTATGTTTGGACTGGATTCAGGAAAAAATCTTCAGGCTCTATCTGGTAAGCTTACAGGTGTTTACTCATTCTTGCCAGTCGAAGGAGAGCAGACAGAATTACCGTTCGGGATATTTGGCGATCTTATTCCACAGCCCGGACGTGATCTGATTAACTATCGGGCAGAGTGGAATTACTGGATGTGTAATGAAGTAGCGGCATTCTTTGGGCAGGTTGTACGGGAGGTATTTTTAAACCATCCTCTCTGGAGGTTTTTCCCTGCTACACTTGCTGATTACGTGTTGTCTTATACTTGTATCTCCGGCCCAGGGAAGGAGTTCTGGGATACCAGGTTGAGAAATCCCATCAAACAGTTCCTTGAGACTGAAGCACTGTATCCCGATGAAGAGGGAGAGTTTCAAAGGCTTGAGGATCTTTGCATTGTCTCGGACGAGGTTATCAAGGTTATTGGGAAAGACAAATTAAAGGCGGTTATCCATAAGAAGATTGCTCACCCTTCAATAGTGCAGCAAATGCGGCAAAAAATTGAGGTTATCGACTTGGATAGCCTCAGCGAAAAAGGTGAACTGTTTGAATTCATTAAAGGTCAGCCAGAAAAGTTTGCCGAGATTCCGATCAATAGTATATATAACCTCTTGTATAGGAGAGAATTCCTCGAACCCCTTAAAGACCAGCCAAAAAGGTTAGCCACAGTCTATCAGCGTATTAAATGTTTAGATCCTTACTACATTAATGGTCGGAGAGGTAGAGATACGTCACCCTTATATGAAGTCCCCTTTGTGCTTGCCGACGATGGCGAGTTTTACCCTCCTAACCAAATGGTAGCCCTGGAGATAAGTGTAGACCTTTTGCCACTGGTCTTTAAAACCTTTCCATCTCTGGAGGAGAAAAAACGATTACATCCGGAGATTGCACAAGATAAAGAGACCATCAATGCATTGAAACAATGCCACTTAGAGGTTATAAATAATAAACACACAATTATAGAAAACATGGGACCACTTTCCAGGAAGATTCTCACTTCATCAGAGAAGCATCACAGTGATTTCATAAAGGGTTATCCCGATAATTTCATCAATGCCACGCTTTCTCTTATTGCTAAGGGTGAATATCAAATAGATCGGCTGGTTGCTCAAGATGGAACTCTTCAAGAGCCCAAAAACCTGTTTGTTCCTCGATCACCTCAAGCACCTCTGGACTGGGATCTCCTGTATAAATCCGGCCTCCTTCCTGGTTTTCAGCCAATCCATGAAAAGTACCTTGACAAAAGATTGCTAGAAGAAAATGGCCTCCAAGCGGATAAGGTGTATCAGTGTCTTCAGAAGTCAGGGGTTCATGGATTTGAACCAGAAAAAGATAAATCTCTTATCGAGAGTGCAGCTTATGCAATAGCCAAGAAAGAATTAAGCGAAAAGGGTCATATGGTTGCAGATGTAACTCGGCGGGATAAACTCGGCTATGATTTTGAATGTCAGGGACATTGTAGAAAGGTCTTTGAGGTAAAAGGGATGGGAAAGGCCG
>JBFMGN010000575.1:0-3082 GCA_040752435.1 Spirochaetota bacterium | reverse complement strand
GCCAGGCAGCCTCGATGCGGACTACCACCTCAGGCAGCTCGTCCAAACGAACGACAACGGCATCGGGCCGAATGCTTTCTCCGGTTGGTAGAACGGCGACCATAGCCCGTTTGAAGGGGTCTGTTTCGGCCTCCAGTTCAGAACTGGGTCTTAACTTCCACACCGTGATCAGACCATGGTCTTTGGCTGCGAGCACATCCGGGTGATACAGGTCGCCCACATGAATACACAGGCCGCCCTGGTCGATGTAAGGGCGCCAAAAGCCACGTTGACTTTTGAGGCAACCCGTTGTGTCCGGCGTCGCCAGACCGGCGAACATGGGGAGCAGGCCGAGCGCCTTCAGCACCGGCAGTTGATACTTACTTAGTCCGTGACTGGCGGCCACGATGCGCCGCAGCTTTGTCGCCAACCTGCCTAAGATGCTGTCCGCGCCTTCCAGAATGGCGATATGCGGGGGATGGCAATGCTCAGCCACGAGTCGCTCAAGGGAAAGGGGAAAGACTACCCCTTGCCGCCTGGCCACTGTTTGCGCAATCTCATCCCAGTCCATGGCTCTGGCTGGTTCAAACCCTGTGTCGAGACGAAGGGTGTTTTCTTGCATGATCATATCCAGGACAGTATCAGTTGACAGGCCTGTCCTTGCCGCCAGATACTCGCAGACAACCGGGAAGACAGCCGTCCGGAAAGGGTTACGCATTACTGTGCCGTCAAGGTCAATGAAAACTACACTCATTGCGTTCTGTCGTTGCAGGCGCAGGCCATTGTCGGGCGGTATCAGCCACATAGAGCGATGCAAAAGCTCACTTTATTGTATATTCTTCCGGCGTTCGAAGTGGTCTTTCATGCGTGTCTCTAAGTTAATACCTTCTCTTGCCAGAATAGTTTTGGCGGCATAGTAGCCACTAGCCATTACTCCCGGCACGCCGAAACCAGGGAAGACCCACTGCCCTGCTAAGTAGAAATTTTTAATCGGGGTCGTCTGTGGAAGGAACTTCCCATAATGAGCGCGATCAACTTTCCATCCCATAAAAGACCCTTTCTCATTGTAGGTATAACGCTCAAATGTTAACGGCGTCGAAGCCAGTGAGTACCGAATTACCCCTCTGAATTCTTCTCCCAACTTCTGACAAACCCGATCAAGGAGGCTGTTCTTGACCTGGGTCTTCAATTGATAGTACGGTTCACCTTGCTCTCGGGTACCTTCAGTCCGCCAGCAATGCTCGTATTCGTAGGGCAATATTGCAGCCAGAATGACAGAGTAGTTTGTTTGCCCTTGAGGTTGAGGAGGCACAATCAGAAGGATGGGACAGTTTTGTGGAGTCAGCTTCTCCTCCGGAGTATCAATCGTCTCCTCTTCCATAACGGCGAGGAAGTTTACACCGTCAAAGTCATAGCTCTGATCCACACCCAGAAAAACAAACACACCGGAACCGCATATTTTACGCTTATCTATCTCAGCCCTTAATCCATCCAGGCTGGCTATGCCCTTTGTCAATTTAAACAGGGTATGGTGGATAGGGGCGTTTGAGATAACTACATCGGCATAGAATTCCCGGCCGTCTGTGCATCGAACGCCGGCTGCTCGCCCCTCCTGGATCAAAATGCGCTCAACCTCGCAGTTAAGCACTAGTTCTCCCCCGTTTCGTTTGACGGCCTTAACAGCCGCGTTAGGAATCGCCTGCATACCTCCCTGGGGATAATAGATCTCCCCTCTGGTTGCTGTTTCCCAGCCGAATACGTGGGCAAAAAGAATCAGACTATGAAGGGGATAATAGCTCCACAAAAGACTGGCCAGACTTTTATTTTTAAAGTGACGTTTCAGGAATTTCACTGAACTCCGGGTGGCATAGCGAAGAAATAATGGCCGGTTGAACACGGCGGTAAAGCCAAACACAATCTTTTCCACCCAATTCATCGCGTAGGGCGGTTTGGGTGCCGCTTGCGAGAGGGTCTCTTCTATCATCCTGGAAGCGAGAGAAAAAAACTTCTCGACGGCGTTTGTTTCTTCTGGGAAATAGCGGATCAAATCTTGTTGAGCGTTCCGGCTATTGATAATGTATTCCTTAAGTCCGATGAAATATCGAAACCGATAATCAACCTTTGTTGCCTGGATCTCTTCTCCCCAATAGCGAATAAATTGCGAAATCGTCTGTCCTTCACCCATGTCGGTCAAGTGAAAAATGGCTGAATCGAATGTGTACTCGCCTCTGGTAAATGATGTCAGATACCCCCCAGGCTTATCGTGCTTTTCCAGGAGCAAGACGGACTTTCCCTCTTTAGCTAAGAATGCTCCACTGCTCAAACCCCCCATGCCAGCCCCAACGACAACAACATCATACTTTTTTGATTCCAGTGACACTGGCTTAAACTCCTATAACGCTGAAGCTTTAGCTGCACCGCTTCGGCTGCGTCAGCTTAAGCGCCGAGTCAGATAGCACCTCTGTTAGCCTGGGCAACAACTTCTTCCCTCTGCTCTTAATAGCGGGAATTCCGCCCGCCATTAAATCTTCGACAATTTTCTTTACGCGGGGTCCCTACGAGCAATCAATTTCAGCAGATACTGATTAGTACACAAGCAGATAGCCGGGGCAGGATGTTAGAGACACGCTTTCTTTGTCACATACAGATCGAGTGTCCATCTAATGCCCTATATTAGGCGTTATTGATGAAATTACCCTACTGCCATAACCACCTGTCTGCAGTTTGTAAGTTTTTCTCCACCAGTTGTTTCATGATTTTCTCCTGATCGAAGAGTCGTGCTGAAATCACAGTCATTACGTATTTATCACATTCTTTTATACGTCTAACTATATTCCCATTCCGCAGGGATTAGGTTTTCCCCGTTCACAATATTTCATTCTATCGATTCTTTTAATGCATCCATCTGCGCCACACATATCCGCACCGAAGGCGGTCGGCTGCAACCGCTTGTTATGTCCATCATCATTTAGTCTTTCCGGTCTCTATTCCTTTTCGAAATGACCTCTTTCAGTCACTGATGATCTCATTTAATCCTTCAATTGCTTGGTCAATTATTTCGGGGTCTGCATGTGCGATGGTTTTTCCTAATCTATCGACTGAC
>JBFMGN010000574.1:0-3082 GCA_040752435.1 Spirochaetota bacterium | reverse complement strand
TGCGCCCATGATTCAGCTATACTGGTTATCTGCTTTTCCTTAAAAGCCGTCGATTCCCAGTTATGGCCGCCATCGTTTGAAAAGAGCAAGCCATCTTCATAGGTCCCCACATAAACAGTAAAATCCGCCTTATCGATTGTTCTGCTGTCAATCGCAAACAATGGCGCCCGCGAATCCTGTTTGTAAAATGCGGCCGGATGCACAAATTTCCAGGAATCGGCGCCATCCGTTGATAGAAAAATCCCCTGTACCGGACTCATCTCCGATGTTACCCGGTCTTCCGCTTTCCCCAGAAAGCCTGCGGCAAGAACAATATCGGGATTCCGCGGGTGGACAAATAGTGATCGGGCCCCATTCGCCAGGAACCCGGCATTCGCCTTCTGCCAATCATTTCCCCCATTGTCGGAACGCCATACCTGGGATGTGTCTGAGGACAAATAGACTCGTAACGGACTGCTCGGGGCATAGACGATTGACATGACCTGTTGCAATCCTTCTCCGCCTGCCACCGCTGCATTTTTCTGGGCGGAGGTACGCAGGGGAACAGGCTGCCATACAGGTGATTCAGTTGCATGTAAAGATGCTTGGCAGCAAACGGCTACCATCACAGCCATTAAAAGAATAAAAAACTTAACGGGTGATCGGTGTCTCGCGCGGCAAAAGCAGTTCCGGATCATAACCAATTGCTTCATGCAGCTCCCTGGAACGGTTCTTAAAATTTTCAATAACGGCTTTGTCCCAATCCTTGAAGTTTCCATGACTTATTTTTATTTTCCGCTGCCGCCGTGCCTTGATATCTTCGCATCCCCTGTCGTGCCCCTTTTCATACCAGCGCAATACACCCTCATCCCACGGTTCATGTAAAAACTGAAAAAGCTTTTCCAATGTTGGCACTAAATCATGGCACAAAGATTCATAACGAATGACGAAACAGCGTTCGGCATGGGCTTGCTCCCATGCATGCATAATCTCAGTGTCTTGTTTCCAGTACTCGAAAGCTTTCTCTAAAGTTTTATCCGGCCCTAGAGGTTCTATTAAAGTGGTATTCATGGAATGTGCCACATCAAGGCCATTGCGATAAAGAATCACATATTGACAGGATGGTCCATAAAGTTCCTCGATAAAATCAAGGATACGGACATACTCAGGGGTTTTATCCGCCCAACGAGCTTTGTTCTTTGCGACTCGATAGGCATCAAAAAATTTATTGGCAAAAGTACGGCATTGATTGCGCAGAAAAAATTCATCAAACCCCAAGCTTTCTGTTGCCTGAAGAATGTTTTTATCTTTACACATCTGGGCAAGAGGCAACAGAAACTTGGTTTCCGGTGGGCAGCAGATATGATTATGACTATCGAGAAAATAGCGCATAAGCGTAGTGCCGGACCGAAACGTACCGACAAGAAATATCGGCGGGAATGTGCTCTCGTTTAGTTTTTCTTCGGAAACGACCGCAATCTTGGGGCGTCCAAACATGATATCGCGCAGTCTGGTACGGAAAGAATCAGAAATTAAGACCATCTCTTATCCTGTTAACCTAATCTGTAAGCCAGGATGGCAATCGTTTGATACCATGATTTTGCAAAATATCCCGCAGCTTTTGATTATATGGGCGGTAATACTCCTGTAAATACACGCGCTCCTCTTCGGTCATTTTAATGCTACTCTTGGACCCCTCATTCAATGCATAATAAAAATTTCTCAGAAAACGTTTGAGATAAAGGTGTTTACGGAAAATTTTTTCGCACTTCATATTGATGGTCAAAGCGATTTTTTGCAGCCCTTTTAATTTGTAATTCCTCGTTTTATTTTCAATCACAAATTCATAATCGTCGTAAAAACTATCGTCAATTTGCAGCCAACTGCATATTTCCTTTAGAAAAAGCCGTTGATCGCTCTTTAATTCCTCGAAAAAATAGAAATTAATATCATTACCGAAATATTTAATCCACGGCTCAATAAAGCTCACATAGCGACCGTTTCTCATACCATAATAGTAATAATTTTCCTTTTTCTTAAAATCATGCTCCGTAAAACTTTCACATTTTTTGATGTAGTCAGTGAATGTCATTTCACTATCAATATTGAGCATATTTTGATGATAATTAAAAAAAGAATATAAACGGGCCACAGGGTCTCTAAACACGACAATGACCCTAGCTCCAGTTAAAATCTCATGAATTTTTGATGAAACTGCTTCCGCCCCAAAAAAATAAGATGCTGATGCCTCCATTATAAAACGGCTTCTTTCACAATGGGTAAAATAACGACTGTAATCACTCAAAGGTGCAAGCACTTGTCCCCATCGCAAAGGGAGGAAATATGCGACCTCTTTTATTGATGAACTGCATACATCCGGATGTGCAGCCAAATATGTATAAAGAGAGGTAGTGCCTGCTTTGGTGACGCCGGCAATAATCAGATTCGGTAGAGATTGATTCATAGTTTCTGCTTTACGACAACCTTATTTTGTAATATTTTTTTCATGCGTCTTTGTCCTATTTTGCCCAGCGCAATAAACATATTTTTCATGACAGACAAAGAAAGCAATCCTTTCCAGTTCTGATGATATAAGAGAGGATAACCAAATTTCTGCAGAATTCTTCCATTCACCATTTCAAATATCCGAATGTTTTCTTCCGGCAGTTCGGATTGCCAACTGAAATGTCGTTCCAAAATAGGCCCTTTGCCAACGTTTGGATGAAGGGAAGACTCAACAGTCGGGATTCGTTTCGCGTACTTGTTTAATGCGTGTTCATCCAAAAAAATATGTTTAACACCTAAGAAGGTAAATATTCTCGCCAACTGCTCATCAGGATTCTTCAATAGTTTTTCATACTGGACATGGCAAACTCTTTCGTTTAATGCAGCATCCAGATTATTGATGTACTTCATCCAGCCTCTCCATCGGAGACTTGGAGTAAGGGGTTCCTCAGCCATCTGGCCTGTTGCATATACCTTTTTCGTCCGCATCAGAGAGTTGAGCACAGCGCGCCCATCCCGATAGATGTGTATAAATTTTATTTCAGGAATTTTTTTAGCAATATCTGGGATATTCCAGCCGCATTTCAAACTTTTAACG
>JBFMGN010000573.1:1990-3082 GCA_040752435.1 Spirochaetota bacterium | reverse complement strand
AAGACAAACTGTTTAAAAGCGGAAACAGCGAAAGGTATAATGAAATAGTAAAAAAAAGTGTGGAAAGAACCTTCCTGTTCTGGGAAAAAAAGGGGATGGTTTTTCTCGAACCGGCCTGGGCTGCCACTAAACAGAAGATACTGGAACTCCTCCGGATTTTTATCTTGAATGAGGAAAAAGAGTTTCCCGAACACGAAATAAAGGCTATGGAGACATTGTTTGTTTATAAGGACGAAAATCTTAAGGCGATTTTGAAAGGTAAAATAGATAGAATTTCACAAAAAGATGGGTGGCATGCCATTATTGATTATAAAAAGAAAAACAGGGTCAAAAAAAAGGAAGTCCTCGGCGACCCGGAATCAGCTTTAACACCCTCTTCTTACCAGATCCCATTTTATGTCTACCTGGCGGAGTTAAACGGCCTGAGCGTTAAATCAGCCTCATATTACGATATTGAAAATGCCGCCTATACCCATGTTTTTCACAATACTGCTCCAAAGGCCTGGGCAGACAGGCGGAAAATGGATGAACTGGCAGTTTTCCTTAAGGGGGAGATCGATTCAATGGTCAAAAACATCCGGGAGGGTAACTATCAAAGCCCCTCCGCCGAACAGAGATGTGAAGCATGCAATTTTCGCACTGTCTGCAGGCGAAAATTTTCCCTCTAAGGGATCAAAATAACCAGGTGCAAACTATGGATGCAACATTTATCAAAAAACTGGACAGCCGTCAGCGAGAGGCTGTTAAAATTGATGAAAATGCAGTGGTAAGCGCCGGTGCGGGTTCCGGAAAAACTACTGTTCTTGCCGGCCGATATGTAAGGCTCATATGTGAGAAGAAAGCCAGGATCGAAAATATATTGACCCTGACGTTCACAAGGAAGGCGGCGGCTGAGATGTACGCACGGATTTACAGTCTCCTGGTTAATGAAAGCGATAAACCCCATGTCCAGGAGCAGCTTGCGCAGTTCGATCAAGCCCAGATTGCAACGATTGACAGTTTCTGCGCACAAATCGTACGAAACAGTTCGGAACGGTTCGGGGTCTCACCCGATTTTACCATAACAGAAGAGACACCGGGAAATCTCACCGA
>JBFMGN010000573.1:0-1980 GCA_040752435.1 Spirochaetota bacterium | reverse complement strand
ACCAGGATAATCTCGCCCTTAAGGAATTCATCTACCTGAACGGGTTTGAAACTGTCTGGAAAGACTTTTTTTCATCCCTGGCGGCTCACTATTTTCATATATCGGACAGAAAGGATTTTAACCGCATATGCGAAAAACAGTTTACCCTGTTAAAAGCCAGGCTGAAAACCGGGATGGAACTTTTAACGGATGTATCGAACAAGATTTGTTCCCTGGATCCTAAAGCCGGCGAGAGCATACGAAAAGCCCAGATCGCCCTTGGAAGCCTGCCCAATCTGCTGGAGTTGCTGAAAGAAAAACGATATGAGGAGATAGCGCGGCAGCTCGAAGCCATTACAATCCAAAGACCGGGAACTGTAAAACTTGAAGACCTTGTGCGTTTAAAAGAGTATCTTGCTGTCTTAATACCGGAACGGGAAACTCTGCTGAATATACTCGATACCCTGGAAAATGAAGACTTAATACATGGCATGTTTCAACTGTGTGGAGATTTTCAAGACCATATCCTCGAAAAAAAAAGAAACGCCGGTGTGCTCTCCTTTCAGGATGTTCAAGAAATGGCTGTCGCCATTATTTTAGAAAACAAAAACTTAAGAAGTTACTACAAAAAAAGGTTCAGTCATATACTGATTGACGAGTTCCAGGATAATAATCTGCTCCAGAAGAGGCTTCTGTATCTTCTGGCGGAAAAAAAGGGAGAAGAAAAAGATGATTTTCCCCAGGCCGACGACCTTGAAAAGGGCAAACTGTTCTTTGTCGGGGATGAAAAGCAATCCATTTACCGGTTCCGGGGCGCGGATGTCAGCGTATTTAAAAAATTGAAATCGGAAATATCTGAGACCGGTGGACGTCACATATCCCTGCCCGTCAATTATCGCAGTAACCCCGGGCTCATAGATTTTTTTAATACACTTTTTCCGCCAATAATGAATAATGCCGGAGAAGCGTATGAAGCCGGATTTGAAGCGCTTGTTGCAGAGGAAACACCCCATTCCATAAAGCCGGTAATAAAAATATTTTACAAGCCGGATAAAGAGACGACTCCGGGAGATTTTATCGAAAACGATGATGCGGAAGCCTGCCACATAGCCCGTTTTATAAAGAACTGCGTGGAAGGTTCACTGCTTCTGATACCGGAAGAAAAGGCACTGGTGAGGCCGCGGTATAATGATTTTGCAGTCCTTATGCGTTCCACCAGCAATCAAATTAAATATGAAAAAGCATTCCGCAATCACGGAATTCCATACACAACCCAGAGTGTCCGAACTCTCTTTCTCGAATCTCCCTTAAACGATATATATAACCTGCTCCAGATTATCATATATCCCGATGATCGAAGCGCCTATGCGGCGCTTCTTCGATCCCCGCTGGTGAATCTTTCCGATGACGGGATAATCAGGCTTTTGCTGGAAAAAAAGGAAGCCTTTCGGGAAGAAGACCCTTCCAGATGCATGACAGACAAAAAAGAACTTGAAAAATATTTCGCAGCCAAAAACATGTACAGGTTCTTCCTCGAAAAAGCGGATAGAATATCCCTCGCTGAACTCATTCACCATATTTGGTTCAGTTTCGGATACCGGTACGTTGTCTTAAAGAACCCCGCCTTTCATGGATACCTGGAGTACTACGAGTACATAAAGAAAATGGCGACGGAGGCGGACAGGCGAGGTGAATCTCTGGCGGAATTCCTTGATTTTCTTAGGCCCAACCTTGGTAAATACGAACGCATGAGCGAACTTGATATACTGAAAGACGATAGGGACGGTGTTCAAATCATGACGATCCACAAGGCAAAAGGCCTGGAGTTTCCAGTTGTCATTCTGGCGAATGCGGGAAACATGGGTAACAGGCAAGGGGAAGGCCGCGCACCTTATTATATTTCCGACGAGTTTGATTTGACTTTCAACTTGAGAAGGGCAAATAAAAAATACAACTATTTTTATTCAGTCGGAATGGAAGAAGAACGCAGGAAAGAAATTG
>JBFMGN010000572.1:0-3082 GCA_040752435.1 Spirochaetota bacterium | reverse complement strand
TTCCAAGGCACCGATTCAGAAGCTGGCGGATAAAGTCGCTGGAATATTTGTACCGGTGGTCTTAGGAATCGCGACGCTCACATTTCTGATCTGGTTATTTACTACAGGCGATATGACAAAAGCCTTGCTCAGCTCGGTGGCGGTCCTTGTTATCGCCTGCCCCTGCGCCATGGGGCTTGCAACCCCGACCGCAATTATGGTGGGCACAGGCAAAGGCGCCGAGAACGGTATTCTCATTCGAAGTGGAGAAAGCCTTGAGATGGCGTATAAGATAAATGCGGTAGTTCTCGACAAAACCGGTACGATAACGGAGGGGAAACCGGCTTTAACGGACATCATTCCGGTGGGAGAAGCAGATACAGAACAACTGATACTGCTGGCAGGCATTGCAGAAAAGAAGTCCGAACATCCCCTGGGGGTGGCGATATACGAGGCTGCTAAAGCTAAGCTAGGCGAAATCCCCGAACCTGATTATTTCGAAGCGCTTCCCGGCCGAGGTGTAAAAATACAGCGAGACGGGAAGGAGATTTTTGTGGGCACGCGAAAACTTGCACAGGAACTTGGAATTGAACTTTCACAGGTGGAATCTGTAATGGCGAGTCTTGAAGGCGAGGGCAAAACCGCGATGCTTGTATGCGATAACACTTCTTTGTATGGTGTACTCGCGGTGGCGGATACCCTGAAAGCCAGTTCCAAAGAGGCTATTCAGGAAATGAAACGGATGGGGTTAAAGGTTTTCATGATTACCGGCGATAACAGGCGTACGGCCGCCGCTATTGCCTCCCAGGTGGGAATAGCGGACGTTATGGCGGAGGTATTACCGGAGCACAAGGCCGATGCAGTTACAAAGCTTAAAAAGGAAGGCTTCAAAGTCGCCATGGTGGGTGATGGAATTAACGACGCTCCCGCGCTCGTAACGGCTGATATCGGAATGGCCATGGGTAGTGGAACGGATATTGCGATTGAGTCATCGGATATTACCCTTATGAAAGGGGATTTGCGGGTTATTCCCGCGGCCATTCGATTATCACGGAAAACAATGAATAAGATCAAACAGAACCTGTTTTGGGCATTTATCTATAACATCATCGGGATACCCTTCTCGGCCATGGGGCTGTTATCTCCGATCATAGCGGGTGCCGCTATGTCTTTCAGTTCCGTCAGCGTTGTAACCAACTCTTTAAGCCTGAAACGGTTTAAGGTAAGCAGGAAAAAGTAATGGGAACCAACCTATACGTAAATAGAGGTTCCCGCATATTAGCCAAGGGCACGCATTTATTTGGAGGTGATATATGGTTCAGATGTTAACTGTTGAAGGCATGACCTGCGATCACTGCAAGATGACGGTGGAAAAAGCGGTACGTGCCTTAAAGGGGGTAAAATCCGCATTGGTAAATCTTGCAAAGAAGAACCTTACCGTTGAATTTGATGAAAGCGCCGTCAACCTCAAAGACATTACGGCCGCGGTGGAAAACCAGGGGTATACGGTAGTCTAACCGCGAGGAAGCCGAACCGTGAAAACTGATCCTTCATTGGGGGAACTTTCGACCAGTATTGTTCCCCCGTGGGATCTTACAATTTCCCGGGCGATTGTCAGTCCGATCCCGACCCCGCCCGTGGTTCGAGTTCTCGATTTATCTACACGGTAAAACCGTTCAAATATAGATGGAAGATCTTCCGGCGGGATCCCGCATCCGGTATCGGTAATTGTAAGTTCCGCGTAAGCGCCGTTGTTTTTTATTTCAACATGCACCCTGCCGCCGGAGGGTGTATACTTCAAGGCGTTTGACAGCAGGTTGATAATAACCTGTTTTATTTTGTATTCGTCACCTATAACAGTTGTACTTTCTCCCCCAAAGGTAAGGGCCACGCCCTTTTTCATAAAATCATGTTCATGTAAAAGCAGACACTTCCTGGCTACTTCCTTAAAATCGAACTCCGCTTTATTGATTATTACGTTATCGCCTTCGATGTGTGCCAGTTGTTCAAGGCCGGAGACAAGCATGGTCAAACGTAAAATCTCCTCATGACAGCCTGATAATCGTTCTACATCCGGCTCCCAGATGCCGTCGAGCATCGCTTCCATATGACTTTGCAGAGTTGCCAGGGGCGTCCTCAGTTCGTGGGCCACATCCGCTGAAAGCCGCTTTCTAAGCTCATCCTGTTTTTGCAGAGTATGCGCCAACTGATTGATTGATTCTATCATTTCGTTTAGTTCCCTGGTCGTGGTCGTTATACCGATATTGAAACGGTAATCGCCTTCGGAAATTCTTTTTGCCAGGGTTGAAACTTCAATAAGCGGTTGGCTTAGACGTCTGGAAATGAACAGCCCCATGGATAAAGACAAAAGAAGCGTACCCAGGGCGGTCCATAACAGCGTCTGATTAATTGTTTCGATGAAAAGAAATTCGTTATCCGAAAAATAAAAAGGCCGGTAGGAGCTTACCGCAAGAGCGCCCACCAGACTATTCCCGGATAGTATAGGATAACTCTGGCTGGAAAAACCGCCGGCCATATTGGGATAGCGGGAAAGCATGGCACTGGAGATCTGGTTTTTCATCAGCGTGCACATACCCGAGTCGTAATCCAGGGCATCCCAGACTGGATCACCGTTTTTGTCCGAAATCTTGATGATCATACCCTGGTTTAAGGCGTAAACGCCCACATCCTTTATCCCGCTTACATGCCAGAAACCGTCGCCTGTATATTGACTCGTAAGCATAGTTAAAATCTCTCTGTTGCGACTCTCCTGTTCTCTCCGTGCATATTCCTGAAATTGTTTTTCAAGGAACACATTTACAAGAAGGCTGATAGTGAGAATGGATATCATTCCAACGATTGCAAAATAGAGAGACAGCTTGAACTGCAGGCTTGAGGCCAGGAGATTACGTTTCAAATTTGTAACCCATACCATGAACCGTATGTATATACGCCGGATTCCTTGAATCGTCCTCTAGTTTTGAGCGTAAATTTTTTATATGGGAGTCGATGGTCCTATCGAAACCATCGAAGTCATCGGGAAAGGCAAGTTTGATCAATTCATCCCGTGAAAAAATCCGGCCGGGATGAGACAGCAAAACCA
>JBFMGN010000571.1:0-3083 GCA_040752435.1 Spirochaetota bacterium | reverse complement strand
TCATTCAAAATAGTGAGAGGTCGCAACCTTCTTTTCATGATGTGTATAATTCCCCTGTGGGTGAGTTACCTGGTACGAATAATAGCCTGGCGTTCTATTCTCGGAAACAGAGGGCTTGTAAATTCTGCTTTGAAGGTTATAGGGTTAATAAAAGAACCGCTGCAGATTTTTCTCTATAATCAGTTTGCCATTGCAATTACTCTAGTTTATATCTGTATACCTTTTGTTTTTATTCCCGTTTATACATCGCTTGAAAAGATACCGCAGAATATCCTTAATGCCGCCAGCGATCTCGGCGCAAATGAGTTCCGTTCTTTTCTCACTGTGATTCTGCCACTCTCATTACCGGGACTTATTACGGGATTTATTTTTTCATTTATTATTGCGTTAGGCGATTATATCATCCCCCTCCAGCTTGGAGGAACACAGGGGATTATGTTCGGGAACTTAATATGGAGCCAGTTTGGGTTTGCGTTCAATTGGCCTTTTGGAGCAGCTTTAGGATGTATCCTCTTCGTTATATCGATTACCATATTGGGGTTGACGGCCAAATTCGGAGCCACGGAGGGAGGTTTTCTCAGTGAGTAGTAGCACAGGAACTCGCCGGTTAGAGAAAAGAGGCACGGGCTTAAAAGTTTATGCTGTGTTGATCTTCATTTTCCTCTATCTTCCTCTCTTTGTGGTTATTCTTTTCTCTTTCAGTCCTACAAAAACGATTGTGGGAATGTCCGGTATTACGACGAAGTGGTATAAAGATCTAGTCCAGGATAAGGAACTCTTAAAAGCCGTTCTCCATTCTTTTGAGGTAGGTATCTGCGCCATATGTATTGCCCTTATATTTGGAACTGCGGGAGCCTTTTTTATAACGAAAGTCCGTTTTCCCGGAAAAGGCGTTTTTCGAGCGCTGGTCATGCTCCCTTTTGTTCTTCCGGGTATAATAATGGGTCTTACGCTTCTTATTTTTATTAAAAATCTCAATATTCCGCTTTCAATGGTTACTATCCTCATGGGGCATGTATCTTTCACCACTCCGATTGTGATGTTTCAGGTTTCGGCCAGGATCCAGCGTATGGGACCAAACTATCAACTTGCCGCCCAGGATCTGGGCGCCCCACCCATTAAAGCACTCTGGTACGTGACATTGCCCATGATTCGGACTGCATTGATCGGCGCAGCTCTCCTTGCTTTTACAGTTTCCTTCGATGAAATTGTCATCTCTTATTTTCTTACGGGAACCTGGATGACTCTCCCTGTTTATCTCTACGGAATGCTCAAATTCGGTCTTTCACCAAAAGTGTATGCCTTATCAGTGTTTATTCTTATGTTTTCACTTTCTCTCATAGTGCTAATGACACGTTACATTGGAAGGTCGTCTGAAGATGCGCGGGCGAAACGTCTATAAACTTCGGGGAAATACATAAAATGGAAAATGAAAACGCGAAACTCTCCGCGGTTGGAAAGCGACGGCTTCTTCTTACAATGCTGCGTATCCGGGAGTTCGAGGATAGTGTCGGTGAGATGTACTTAAGGGGGCTGACTGCCGGTTCCATGCTTCACCTTTCGGTTGGAGAGGAAGCAACGGCCGCAGGAATCGGTCTTACAATGCAGGCTGGTGATTATTTTACAACTCACCACAGGGGGCACGGCATTTTCATAGCCCGGGGCGCTAAACTCGACCGGATGATGGCAGAAATATTCGGCCGAGTTAACGGTTACTGTAAAGGCAAAGGCGGATCCATGCATATTGCAGATATCAACCTGGGGCACATGGGTGCCAATGCAATCGTCGGTGCAAACATTCCAATCTCCCTTGGCGGTGGATTTACCCTTAAATATCTAAAGAAGAAGAATGTAAGTGTCGCTTTCTTTGATGACGGAGCCCTCAACCAGGGTATCCTGTACGAATCGATGAATATGGCTGCTCTATGGAAATTACCCGTAATGTTCGCCGTTGTGAACAATCAGTATGGAATGGGCACTCGAATCGACCGGGCATCGGCATGCCTGAAGTTTGTCGAGAGGGCGGAAAGCTTCGGGGTGCGGGGAGCCGAGATAGATGGGATGGATGTTGAATTGGTCTGGAAAACCGCCAATGAGCTCCTCGCTTACAGCCGCAGCGGAAACGGACCGACCTTTTTACTGGCAAATACCTACCGCTATTACGGGCACGGCCGCAAAGACCCCAGCCCATACAGAACAAAAGAAGAGGAGAAGGAATGGAAAGCCCGGGATCCAATCACACTGTTAAAATCACGAATGTTTGAGTCGGGGGAACTCACTGAAGAAGAGTACCGGGAAATGGTTGAAGATGTCGGATCGGAGGTCGAGAGAGCTGTAGAGTTTGCAAAAGAATCACCGGTCCCGGAGGCGGAAGAGCTTTATACGGACGTTTTTATTGAAGACTAGGAGGAGATGAGTGAGAGAATTAAGTTATAGAGACGCACTCCGGGAAGCTCTCTACGAAGAGATGAAACGGGACGACCGGGTATTTGTCGCCGGGGAAGATGTGGGACACTACGGCGGTGCATATGCCGTGACAAAAAATCTTATACGTGAGTTCGGACCGGAGCGCCTGGTTGATACGCCGATAAGCGAAGCAAGCATTGTCGGTCTCGGTGTCGGTGCGGCTGTTACCGGCCTTAAACCCATTATCGAACTGAGGTACGTTGACTTCGTGGGGCTTGCAATGGATCAAATTGGAAACCAGATGGCTAAGCTCCGCTACATGACCGGTGGACAGCTTAAGGTTCCGATGGTTCTCCGAACACAGGGCGGTACGGGCAGGTCGGCAGGCGCCCAGCACTCGCAAAGCCTGGAGGCATACTTAGTCCACACACCCGGCTTAAAAGTAGTTATGCCTGCCACGCCTGAGGATGCAAAGGGACTTCTGAAAACGGCTGTTCGATCTGAAGATCCCGTGGTTTTTATCGAACATAAAGCTCTCTATGCCAAGAAGGGACCCGTACCGGAGTGGGAATATACAATTCCCTTCGGAGAGGCGAAAATCGTACGTAAAGGCAAGAGTGCAACCCTTATAACCTACTCGCGAATGGTTTATCCATCTCTTGAAGCGGCAGATATCC
>JBFMGN010000570.1:1652-3085 GCA_040752435.1 Spirochaetota bacterium | reverse complement strand
TGGAGGGTGAAATCTCCTTTCCTGGACGCTTTGCTGTCCATCTCTTCGGCCATAACCACACACCATTGAATGTGACGACTTCTATATCCTGTAGCCAGACGAAACGTTTGTTTCAGGGACGGTCTCTCTTCGGCTGCTCCAAAGTCCCGTGTTTTTTGACAACCCCGATGACCTTGAACAAAATACACGTGAAGACCTCGCCGAAAGCATGGAAAAGCACATTCTTGACCTACAGGGTGCCCCAATCTCGTTGCAAAATGTCAATGTGGTCGTAGTGGGTACTGCGTGCACGGACGTGTTTGTTAAGACTGACGCTATTGTACCCCCATGCCTCCCAGGAGAAGAACCGCTAGTTTCATATAAGCTCGGCAGCAAAATCCTTGTCGATGAGCTAGAATTTCATACCGGTGGTGGCGGAGCAAACGCCGCTGGAACATTTGCAAGGCTTGGACTTAAAACAGCCTTTATCGGGCGGATAGGAACTGACATAAGAGGCCATAGACTTTTTCAATGGCTTTACAACAATAACATAATGTTTCTAGGACAGGTTGCTGGTGAAACCACAGGATTTAGCGTGATCCTTCGCTGCCGTGCAGAGGATCACTATACTTACCTTCCGGGGTAGTAGTAACAATCTTAGTTTGGATGAACTCTGTGTGCCAAACTCAAAGAGCTTATGGCTATACGGCGCCTCGATGGTAGGGCGGAGTTTGGAGACACAAAAGAAGCTTTTCACACTTGCTAAGAATGACACTAATAGGATAAAAACGGCTTATAGTCCAAGTTCTTATGTTTGTAAAATGGGTTTTAATCTCCTCAAGCCAATTCTTAGTAACACGGATGTGTTGATTGTCAACAAAGAGGGGGCTCAACACTTAGTCTATAAGGGCGAGCTTATCAATCTGGCAAAACTGTTAGCAGAGTACGGTCCGAAAATTGTGACAGTATCGGACGGTTTAAATGGTGTAGCAGTTTATGCTAGAGATTCAGGCGAGAAATTACACATCACGCCAGCATTTGACCTCAACATTATTGATACAACTGGCGCTGGAGATGCATTCGGTTCTGGTTTCATAGCAGGGCTAATCATGAAAAAAACTATTGAGCAGGCTGCCCTTATAGGTGTTTTGAACGCGGAATACGTAATTCAAAATGTTGGTGCTACTAAGGGTATCCCTAATCGTGAAATAATGGAGAGAATCCTGGCCAATCCACAGGAGAAAATCCGACACCATATATCTTATCTGTAAAAACATAGATGTGATCTGACAAATTGAAATTTTAAGTTTTGATAATACCTGACAAGTTTCTCCAACGTATACTCAGGAAGAAGGTCATCTTGTGGTTTTGCTGAAACTGTTAAGGTTGCCGGCATCAATATGTTCCTGATTGAGTATTACGACATAATCAGCCCCCATCCGTTGACCGGACCA
>JBFMGN010000570.1:0-1642 GCA_040752435.1 Spirochaetota bacterium | reverse complement strand
CGTTCTCGATACTCTGCCGTCGCTTAAACGGCTGATGAGTGTCAACTATTTCTTGTTGAACGTAAAGCTGGGATGGCTGACATGGTTGTCTCGTTTGTTGCCTCTCCATCGGTTACATGACCAGCAGTTCATTTTCCTGGTTTCAACCCAACGGATTATTGGAAAATGCGCATATGTCAAGTCTGCCCCTGATATCAATCAAAATCTCATACTGCTAAAGCCTGAAGTCTGTTGTATATATAAGAAAATATACGATATTTATACAAATTTCCGGAGAAAATCCGCAAATCCGGATTTTATACCTGGGAAACTAAAATACCGATTGATGCCAAAAAACAGAAAAAAGCACATAACTACCCGATGTTATTTTTGTTTTTAAAATAGCATCGGCTGGAAAATGTAAAGGAATAAAAACTGCTTCCAATATAAAAGGGATTTTTTCTCGTCAGGCCAATAGATCATCAAAAGTACTCGCCATGCCTATGACCGCCTTGAGCAATACATGGGGTTAGATCATGGTTGTGGAAACGTCGTTGTGATCGAGCGGAACTTGTATTGTTCCTGTTCGGCAGGGTGGTCTCGGCTGGGCGTAACCGTAACTAAATGAGGAGAATAAACACAATGAAAAGGGCATCCTTCATCATCATTTTTTGGGCTGTTCTCGGTTTTTCAACTGTTGCCAATGCTGCGCTTGTAGTAGATACAGGAGCGCCCACAAATTCTTGGCCTGCATCATTTGTCGGAGGATGGGGACAAGATGATATGCTAAGTCAATGGCTCGCGGGCCAGTTCACTCTCACGCAAGGGTATGACATTTATGAAATGCAGGGTTATTTGGGCGTCAATGTCGCCGGTGACGTCCTTGTCACAATCTATAGCGACAACCAGGGGCACCCGGAAACTTCTATCTTCAGCAAGACATTCATGTCTGAGTCTGATCAATTCTATGGGTGGCAGGGAACGTCCGGTTATGCCGGACGTCTCGATGCAGGCACCTACTGGATCGCCTTTGAGGTGCCTGTCGGTTCACCGTTCCAGGGCGGCATGGGCTCATCTGGTTTATCCTCTCCAGTTATGGCTGCTGAGGCCTTAAATGTAAATATGGGAGGGGAAGCCGGCTGGTCCGGCTGGTGGGTTGCACCCGAGGATTCAGGGCTCGGGGTTTATGCGCGGATTTATGGTAATCCAGTGCCTGTCCCTGGCGCAATCTGGTTGCTCGGCACCGGGCTTGCGGGCCTTGCAGCAGCGAGGAAAAAGTTCAGGAAATAGGCTGAGCCCTGCTTATTCTATATCAAACGGCAAAAATCGTCGAATCGGGTAAGGGGGGCTTCCCCCTTACCCCACCACTTAGCAAGCTTTGTGTTCCTTACTAGGCGATTCCCAGAGGCGGGTGTCAAATAGATTATTTCAGCATTCAGCTTTTAAGATTGCCATATCGAGTTTACTAATATCTCATCCATTTCCAGACCTTATAGATCGACTGTTGGCCGCAAAGTGCACAACCCTCTATACAACAGCAGCATGGGAGGAGGTCCCGCTATTTCCTCCTCCCCTTATTTCTCTCAACCATAAAGTGTTTCAATCCACCTGATTGCTTCAGAATCATTCACCTTGCCGAGATATCTCTGCGTCGTTGATAGAT
>JBFMGN010000057.1:0-10272 GCA_040752435.1 Spirochaetota bacterium | reverse complement strand
GCACCGAGGTCACAGAGAGGATTATTTGGAAGCTTAAGAAAGTATTGAAAAAGTTAAATATTATTACTTGAGGCAATTTCAAAAACCAGAATTTATAAGTTTATAAGCCACGGAATGATACGGAAGGCTGCAACCAGTAATACCTTTTCCGCGTATTTCCGCGGGTTCCGTGGCCAATCAGAAACCGGCTCCTATTGTTATTAGCCGCGGAATCACGCGGAAGGACGCGGAAGGCTGCACCCATTAATCCTTTTTCCGCGTAATTCCGAGTGTTTCCGTGGCTTTTCCCTGCTAAAACAATTATATGAAAAACTTATCTATAGTGTTGACATCTTTTCAAAAGACAATTAAATTATACGTGTAATATACGTATAAGGATAGAATGATGCAAAAAAAGTTGACTATCACCATTGATGAGAAAGTATACGAAGGGCTTTACCGGAAAATTGGCAAACGAAAAATCAGCAGTTTCATTGAAACTCTTGTTCGTCCACATGTTACTGGAGAGGCTCTGGAGTCTCAATATAAAGAAATGGCTCAGAATGAATTGAGGGAACATGAGGCTTTAGAATGGTCAGAGTCTTTGATAGGTGATGTGCTATATGATCCGCGGTGATGTCTGGTGGATCAATTTCGGACCTACAGTGGGAGGTGAAATACAGAATCAACGGCCTGCAGTAATAATGAGTAATGATATCTCCAACAAATACTTAAACAGGGTGCAGGTAGTTCCTTTAACTACAAAAACAGAAAAACTTTATCCCAGTGAAGCCTACGTGACTGTAAAAGGCAAAAAACATAAAGCGATGGCAGATCAGTTGACGACAGTAAGCAAAGAGAGATTGTCAAATCGTGCCGGGCGTATTTCTGATTCCGAGCTAAGCGAAATAGGACAGGCGATTAAGACTCAGCTTGGATTATCATAATCTGCAATTTTCAACCACCGCTCCTCGAAGGGGAGAAAGATACGGAAGGGCTACAACCATTAATCCTTTTTCCGCGTAATTCCGCGGGTTCCGTGGCTACCCCATATGCTTGCCCTAGCTTCTCGCCCTCGAAGGGGGCTTATATTTTAAAAGAACTCCACTTTCAGCATTATAATCCAGACTGTAGCAGCCCTGCATATTGCCTGCACTCTTATTGTGCTCCTTAATCTCTGTGTGAAATTCCTCTTGAACCATAGTCTATTGTTGCTAACCTGTATCAGTATTCTTCAATCCTGATATCGCTGCCTTCCATTCTGTACCTATTGACAGATATGGTGATGGTATGTAAGGTGCTTTAGGTATGAATAGAGAGGAGTTATTTAAAACAGCGGCTTTAGCCAATCTCGATTTAAAAGACGATGAGGTTGATACGTTGGCAGCCGCGATAACCCAGATGCTGGATTATTTTTCCAGGATGATGGCGGTGGATGTGGAAAGTCTGGAACCGACGACCCACGCCCTTCTTAAAACAAACAGGCTCCGCCAAGACAATGAGGCAGTATCAACGCCGGATGTTCTTCTCGCATGCGCGCCTGAAACCGAAGACCGTTATATCGTAATACCTAACGTTTTGTAATTCCAAAATCGTTTTAAAGTCTTAAGGGCCTTGGTGTATGTTAAATACCGTAAATATATGGACAGGTGTTTTTTCGGACAGCCAAAAAAGAAAGGCATACCTGGAATACGTTCAAAGGTGGGAAAAGAAAATACACGCCTTTCTCGAATTTAATCCGGAAAGGCTGGATAATAATACCGGAATCCCTTTTGCGGTTAAAGATAACATAGCTGTTAAGGGTTTCAAACTTACCTGTGGTTCAAAGATTCTTGAAAACCTCGTTTCTCCATATACGGCAACCGCGGTAAAAAGACTTCAGGCTGCCGGGGCGTTTGTGGTCGGTAAAACCAATCTCGATGAATTTGGAATGGGTTCCTCTACGGAAAACTCCGCCCTGGCTGTAACCTCCAATCCATGGGATACTTCGAGAGTTCCCGGCGGTTCAAGCGGCGGGTCGGCTGCTGCCGTGGCTGCCGGATTGGTTCCCTTTGCGCTTGGATCTGACACGGGAGGTTCCATTCGCCAGCCGGCCTCATTCTGCGGCGTTTTCGGTCTTAAACCGACCTACGGCGTCGTCTCACGGTACGGCCTGGTGGCCTACGCTTCCTCCCTGGAGGTAATCGGTGTCATCTCAAAAACGGTTGAAACGGCAAAACGGGTATTCAATACCATTAAGGGAATCGATCCCATGGACCACAGCTCCCTTGAAGTCGAACCTTCAAAGCAGGAAAGTTCCGTAAAACGAATCGGCCTTCTGCCGGGCTCTTTGGACGAACTTGACAGTGCAGTTAAGGCAACGTATCAAAAAACAATCGATATTTTAAAGAAACTCAATTTTACTGTAATCGAAATTGAGCTGCCAACCCTGGAATATGTAGTTCCGGCGTACTATACCATTGCACCGGCAGAAGCCAGTGCCAATCTGGCCAGGTATACTGGAATACGCTACGGGTCCAGACCGGCATGGGCAGGTAATCCCGAGGAACTTGTCAGAAGAGCACGGGATGAGGGCTTCGGAAACGAAGTAAAATTGAGAATCCTGCTTGGAACGTATGTGTTGCGGTCGGGGTTTCAGGACCAGTATTATCTGAGAGCTCAAAAGATCCGAACTGCAATTCGGAAGGATTTTGAATCCGCTTTTTCACAGGCCGACCTTATAATGACGCCTGTGTATCCTGTGGCGGCGTTTAAACGGGGCGGTGAAGGGCTTAATCCATTTCAGCAAAAACTGGCCGATAAATTCACAAGCACGGCCAATCTGGCTGGGATCCCCGCCCTGGCTTTTCCTGCGGATGTAATAAACGGCCTGCCCATCGGCATGCAGTTCATGGCTCCGCCTTTTGAGGAAGAGAGACTATTCTATGCTGCCTCGTTGTTCGAAAAGGAATTTCCATCCCCCGCGCCTGACGGATATTCGATGGAATGGAGCCGATAAGTGTATCAGTCGTTTATAGGTTTAGAAATTCATATCCAGCTTCTAACAAAGACAAAGGTATTTTGCAATTGCAGGGCGGCTTTCGGAGATGAGCCGAATACAAATATATGCCCGGTCTGTATGGGCTATCCGGGGGTTTTACCTGCGTTAAATGAAGAAGCCGTAAGAATGGGATATCTCGTTGCCAGGGCGCTGAACTGTACTTTAAGTCATAAGGCTGTATTTGAGCGCAAGAACTACTTTTATCCGGATATGCCGAAGAATTACCAGATCTCCCAGTTTGCATCACCCATCGGCACCGGCGGCTACATGCATCTTGTTCTGCATAAAAAGAGAAAGAGAATAGGAATCAGAGAAGTGCATCTGGAAGAAGACGCCGGCAAAATGATTCACGCCGGCGATATATCGCTGCTGGATTACAACCGGGCCGGTACCCCCCTCCTTGAGATTGTAACTCAACCGGAACTTGAAATTGGGGAGGAAGCTGAGATTTTTATCCAGAATTTCAGGCGAATGGTGCGATATCTTCACGTCTGTGACGGAAATATGGAAGAAGGCTCCCTGCGCTGCGACGCCAATGTTTCCGTCAATCTTCGCGGCCGGGGGTTGGGCAGCAAAGTTGAGATAAAGAATCTCAATTCATCGAAATTTGTCCGAAAAGCGTTGAATTTTGAAATTGCCAGGCAGGAAGAGATACTTGAACGGGGAGGCTCCGTCCAGCAGGAAACGCGTCTTTGGAATGAAAACCGCGATGTAACGGAAAGCATGCGCACAAAAGAGAGCGCCCATGATTACCGTTATTTCCCGGAGCCGGATTTACCGCCTTTCAGACCGGATAATAATTTTTTTAGGATGATTGAAGAATCGCTGAGCGAATTGCCGGAAGCACGTAAGGAGAGACTGGTAAAAGAGTATAATTTGTCCGAGAACCAGGCGGATTTTATATGTGAAGAGAAAGCCACCGCCGATTTTTTTGAGGCGGCGGCCGCACAAGGAGCGGACCCACACCTGGCAGCGGCCTGGCTCGGCGCCGATGTACAGAAAATGTTGAACCGTAAGAATTTGAAGATCGAGGATAGTCCCCTTACCCCGGAAAGATTCGCCTCCCTTCTTATGATGATAGCTGAAGATAAAATCCACGGGAAAATAGGCAAGCAGGTTCTGGAAGCCCTGTTCGAGGAGGATTTGGACCCTGAAGCCATATTAAAAAAATATCGATGGGAACAAATATCCGATGCTTCCCGGCTTAAGACAATCATTGATAAAATAATAGCGTCCCATTCGCAGGTTTTTAAAAAAATCCAGGCAGGTGATTCCAAACCATTAAGGTTTCTAGTCGGGCAGGTGATGAAGGCCACAGGCGGCCGGGCGGAGCCGCGGCTTGTCCAGGATATTTTTAAATCTAAACTGTCCGTCAGTATAATCAACGTTTTGTCAATGGGCGGGGCGATAGCGGCTTTCATGGATAATGGCATGGTTGTCCCCGGCCAATTGATGGATGTAAAAGAGCTTTTCTCGGAGAATGGCGGATTGACGCAAAATATCCGGTTTGAGGAGATAGAGCTACGGAAACTTTTAAGCGAGGAGATAACACCGGAAGACTGGGCCATTCTCATTTCAGAAGTAAAATCAAGACTCCGCGACCGCAATTCCTCCGGACTTGTTATCGCCCACGGCACCGATACCCTTGCATACACGGCCTCTCTTCTGTACTGGTTTTTTGCGGATACGCCCGTTCCGATAGTAATAACTGCCTCCAGGAAGATTCCCGGTATCGAGGACAGCGCCAAAAGGTCTCTAAAGACCGCCGTTTTACAGGCGATAAAGGGTTGTCCGGGGGTGTATGTCGTCCTCGATTCGGAACTTCTATCGCCGGTAAACTTGAAGTTTGAACGGGTAACAAAGGGCGGATTCAGAAACTGGAATCTCGATCAGCCTGTCTATAATGGTACTCCTGTAATAAAAGAGGGCTTTGATTTCTCCTTCGAAGCATTGAAGGCAAACCTGGAAAAAGCGATAAACCAGGTTTTTATCGCCAAGGTCTTCCCCGGCATGCAGGGAGCTTCATTGATCACCCTCATGAATACAGGTATTAAATATTTTATACTTGAACTGTATGATACGGGAACGGCTAACGTCAGGGAGACGCCCTATTCAATAAAGAAGGCGCTCCAATACGGAAAAGAAAGAGGATGTAAATTTTTCTGCACTTCTCAACAGGAAGGGATGGTGGATTTTTCGGAATATATAACTTCCCATGAACTATGGAAAGAAGGCGCATTGCCCATGGGAGGGTTGACTACGGAATCGGCCTATACAAAACTCTTGATTTCTCTATTGGTATCGGGGTCCGAAGAAGATGTGGTAAAGATAATGGAGGAGCCGGATGCGGGTACTGGCGGCCGATATTAAAAAGCATCTGAATAATGAAATCGAAATATCCGGGTGGGTTCACCGCACACGGGATCTGGGGAAGGTTTCTTTTATAATATTGAGAGACCGTTCCGGCATGGTTCAGATTGTCTTTGACAGGAAGCCCGAGCTGACCAATGAATCGGTAATTACGGTCAGGGGAACCGTCAAGGAAAATGAAAAAGCGCCGGGGGGCCTGGAAGTATATGCCGATATCGGCAATATCACGCTGCTGGCAAAGGCGGAACCGGAACTGCCGATCCCCGTAAACCAGGACCCGGCCAGGTTAAGCCTGGATGCAATTCTGGACAACAGATTCATCTCCTTAAGAATCCCCAAGCTTAAGGATATTTTCCGCCTGCAGGCCGCTATTCTTCAGTATTTCGCCGAACATATGCGGAGCGAAAGTTTTACAGAGATAAAAACGAGCAAATTGATCGGAACCGGTACTGAAGGGGGTACGGGACTTTTTACGGTTGAATACTTTGATAATAAGGTGTATCTGGCCCAGTCCCCTCAGTTTTACAAACAGGCCATGATTTCTTCCGGCATGGAGCGGGTTTTTGAAATCGGTCCGGCCTACAGGGCGGAAAAGCACGATACCCCCAGGCACCTGAACGAATATGTTTCCCTGGACGTTGAAATGGCATTTATCGGGAGTGAACATGATTTAATGGATCTGGAACAGAGAATACTAAAATATATTTTTAAAAAAATAAAGGAAACCAACCGTGATATCCTTGAGTCCTGGCATGCAGCCGTACCCGATCCGGCGGAGATCGATAAAATTCCCCGTATTTCCCACGACGAAGCCAGAGAAATAATCAGCGATAAACAGGAACGCAGGGTTTTCGAAATTAATCCAGAAGGCGAAAGAATCTTATGCAACTGGGCTTTATCCAAACACGGTGTGGATGCGGTTTTCGTTAATGCTTTTCCCAGGAAAAAACGGCCTTTTTACACATATCCTGTTGATCAGAAAACTATGAGTTTCGACCTGCTCTTCCGGGGGCTTGAGATAACAACTGGAGGTCGGCGTATTAATGACTATACTATGCTTCTGGAAGCACTGCCGAAGTTCGGTTTGACCCCGGAAGGGGTAGGTGATTATATCCAGATTTTCAAATACGGCTGCCCTCCCCATGGAGGCTTTGCCATAGGGCTTGAGCGGTTTACCCAGCAAATCTTAGGTTTATCCAACGTAAAGGAAGCCTCCTTATTTCCCCGGGACCGGAAACGGGTACGGCCTTAAAAGCAATTATGAAAATAGGTATTGCATTCGGCGGCGGTGGCGCAAAAGGCCTGGCTCATGTCGGGGTTTTAAGAGCCCTTCGTCGAAGAAAAATCTATGCACCTGCCATAGCCGCGGGAACCTCTGTTGGTTCAATCGCCGCGGCTTTGTATGCGGGAGGAATCAGTCAAACTACGATAGAAGCGCTGACAAAAAGCGTCGATTGGTTTCCTAATGTTATTAGTTTTCAGGATACCGTCAAGCACTACATCGAGACCAAATTTGAGGGGCTTGTATCCAACGCCAATCTTGGAAACATGATAAATAGGTATATGGACGGGAAAACCTTCAACGAGCTTGAAATTGATCTCGCCATCATTTCCACGGATATTGAAAATTACAGGAGAGTTATTTTTACTTCAAAACGAGTTTCCCGTTCCATAGATTTTGAAGAACTCTACAGTTTTCTGCCGCCGCCGGCGGACTGCAAACCGGGATTTTCCACGGTTGTTGTGGACGACTTTGATAATATCGGTGAGGCCGTCAGGGCAAGTTGCGCCGTTCCCGGTGTATTTATGCCGGTTGAGATAAATGGCATGCAATTGTTTGACGGCGGGCTGGTAGACCAGGTTCCTGTTGATGTTGCCCGTGCAATGGGAGCCGACCTGACCATCGGTATAAGCCTCTCTCTCTCTTCCCTCCCCCGAAAATCTACCAGGATAATGAGGGCGGTGAGCAGAAGTATTGAATTTCTGGGAGTGCATCAAATACGAAAAAGCCTGGAGCTCGCAGATATCGGTTTCCAGATTCCCGATATAGATAAAAGAAGTTTCATCAATTTAAAGCAGTATGATCTTATCGGAAAAGGTGAGGAAACCATGGAATACTGGCTTAATCGCCTGGAAGAGAAAATCTCCGAGAAACTTCGCCAGGAAGACCACCACTATTAACAATGAAGATACTCGCCAAAAAGGTATGGATAAAAAAACCAGGGCAGAACTGATACTTGCAGGGGTAACGGTGGTATGGGGAGGAACCTTTCCCGTAATAAAAACCGCTTTATTTAATGTTCCGCCGTTACTGTTTCTGACAATTCGATTTACCGCGGCGCTTATTCTCTTCATTTTCATTTTTCGCAGGCAATTGAAGGTGCCCGTTAAAGATACCCTCTTAAGGGGTTTATTACTGGGACTTTTAATGTTTATCGGTTATTCCTTGCAAACCATCGGATTGAAATTTACCACCGTTGGAAAATCGAGCCTTATAACATATTCTTTTGCTCTGTACGTACCGTTACTGCAATTTGTCTTCTGCAAAAAGCCGTTAAAAACAGGCAATTTAATAGGGCTGGTCGTCGTTTTTTGCGGTATTTATATCATCACGTCCCCTGAAAATTCTGTTTTCAATACAGGCGACGTTCTTACATTTATCGCGGCTTTCGGATACGCTTTTTATATCGTTTTTCTGGATATTTTTCCTCAAAAAGACGATCCGGCTGTATTGACAACTCTGCAGTTTGTTGTGGCAGTTCTGATGGGGATCACCCTGTCCCTGATTTTTGAAAAACCATATCTCAAAGTAACCCCAGGCTTTTTCATTTCAATCGGTTATCTATCTCTTTTCGGCACTGTTCTTGCCATATATCTGATGAATAAATTCCAGAAAGATACTACCCCGACCAAAGCCGTGATCATTTATTCGCTGGAACCGGTATTTTCTATCCTGTTTGGTGCCATTTTTATCGGAGAGCCTTTAAGCTTAAAGCTTCTAACCGGCGGAGCATTGGTTCTGTCAGGGGTGTTGCTTTCTGAACTGTGGTTTATTATCGGCAAAATTTTTTCGTCCATACGTCCCGGAAGGCCGTACTAGACACTTCTTTGAAAAACCGATAAGATCTTTTCTGTTGGCTTTCAAGAGTGCTTTTCGAACAATCGTATAATTTTCTTTTTTACGAAATTGAAGCAGAGCCCGTTGCATCTCCTTCTCTTCCCTGCTTCGGGGAACGTAGACTTTCTGCATGGTTCTCGGATCAAGACCGGTAAAATACATGCAAGTGGAAAGAGTTCCCGGTGTAGGATAAAAATCCTGCACCTGTTCAGGCAAAAAATGTGAATCCCGTAAAAACTCGGCCAGTTCAATGGCGTCGGTTAACGTGGAACCGGGGTGGCTTGAGATAAAGTACGGAACAAGATACTGTTTTTTACCGAGCTCCTTATTGACCGCGGTATATTTTTTTACAAATTTTTGATATACGGAACCGGCCGGTTTTCCCATCAGGTTTAATACCCTCTCTGAAATATGCTCCGGGGCAACTTTTAACTGGCCGCTGACATGATGAGCGCAAAGCTCGTATAAAAACTCGTCGTTGCCGTCTGCGAGAAGATAGTCGAAGCGTATGCCTGAACGGATGAAAACCCCTTTTACACCCGGCAGACGCCTTAGTTTTCGAAGCAGCTCCAAAAAATCTTTATGGCTGGTTTCAAGCTTTCTGCAAGGTGTGGGAAAAAGACACTGCCGTTCAGGGCAGGCTCCCTTGGTCAACTGTTTTTCACAGGCCGGAAAACGAAAGTTCGCCGTCGGGCCCCCCACATCATGGATATACCCTTTAAAGTCTGGATCTTGAGTAAGTTTTATCGCTTCCCTTATGATTGAATCGTGACTGCGGCTTTGTACGATCCTGCCTTGATGAAAACTTAAGGCGCAGAAACTGCATTCCCCAAAGCATCCCCGGTGGCTGGTAATACTGAATTTCACCTCTTCCAGGGCCGGGACACCCCCCTGGGAGTCGTAAAAAGGGTGCCATCTGCCTGTGTAGGGAAGCTCATAGATTCTATCAAGCTCTTCCCTCGATAACGGATAGGAAGGCGGATTCTGCACGACATAGGTAGTCCCGTATGGTTCTGCCAGTTTTTTTCCTCTAAAAGGGTCTATATTTTCCATCTGAAATTTAAAACTCTCTGCCAAAGCGAAGGGATCGTTTTTTAACCTTTCGTGGCCAGGCAGGAGAAGGCAATCTTCAGGCGGTGTGTTTGTTTTGTAGGCCGTACCGGCAACAGCGGTAATCTCATGTATAGCAGCACCTTCCTGCAACTGGCGGGCTATCTGAGACATAGGTTTTTCACCCATGCCATAAACGATCATATCCGCCTTTGAGTCCAGCAGAATGGATCTTCTCAATTTATCCGACCAGTAGTCGTAATGGGCAAGCCGGCGGAGGGAGGCTTCAATGCCCCCTAAAATGACGGCCACACTTTTAAAAGCCTGCCGGACGAGATTTGAATAAACAATACATGCCCTGTCGGGGCGCATTTCGGCTCTGCCTCCGGGAGAGTAGGCGTCATTGCGACGGATCTTTTTGGCGGCCGTATAGCGGTTAACCATGGAGTCGAGATTGCCGGAGGTGATTAAGAAAGCCAGCCTCGGTTTTCCGAGTTTTTTAACATCCTCCGTCGATTTCCAGTTCGGCTGCGAAACTATTCCGACTTTGAAGCCCTCGCTTTCCAAATACCGCGAAATTATAGCAGCCCCGAATGATGGATGATCCACGTACGCATCCCCTGTTATGAGAATAAAATCAAGCTGCTCCCATCCCCTTTTTGTCAGATCAGCTTTGTTTACAGGTAAAAAATCGCTCAATGTTGGCATGTTGCTC
>JBFMGN010000569.1:0-3088 GCA_040752435.1 Spirochaetota bacterium | reverse complement strand
TGGTGCATTGCCACCCTCAAGACACTTTCAAGATTATTCTTCTGGGCAATAGAGTTGGACAAGCTATTGAGAATCGTCATCCAGTGCAGTTGCTGTTTGATTCGATCTTCATTTTTCTTTTGCTGCGTAATATCCGAAAAGATAGTCGCGAAGGTACCTTTCTGCGGGCTGAAAGCAACAACATGAAAATATATATTGAACTTCTTAGCAAAATCTTCAAACTCCATAGGCTTTCCGCTGAGAGCGACATTTCCATACCTCTCGATCCAATAGGGCTCAACGTCCGGTATGACCTGGCGTATTGTCTTCCCTATAACCTTGCTGCGCTTTAACCGCGTAAGCTTCTCAAATGCTCGATTTACTTCGAGAAAGCGGTAATCAATCGGCTTACCACTGGCATCACAAATAATTTCATGCAAAGCGAAACCTTCGGTCATCTGCGAAAAAAGCTGCTGGAAACGCTCTTCGGCCACCAGTCTTTTTTTGCGTTCCTCTTTTTCTACTTCTTCGTGGTGTTGTAAGGACTCCGCCATTCGATCGAAGGCTGCCGCTATCTGCCCAATCTCCCCCATAGTATAAGGAATACTGCTTCGGGTTTCATAATTCCCTGAAGCCAGTACTTCGGTTGCATGAATCAACTGCTGCATCGGCTTCAATATCATATTTCTTCCGGTAAACCAGGTCGAGAAAAGGGCGACCAGCAAAAATAACAATATGAAGGATAAACTCGAAGCTAATATAATATCCGCCTCTTTAAAGGCAACGTAGGTTGGGATACCGACACTTGCAAAAAATTCTTTTCCCTGCTTTTCAAAACTTGTAAAACTATAAAGCCGGGGTATATCGTCAAGACCTGGAATCTCTAGTACTCCCTCTTTTTGGGATAAAACCTTTTGTACAAAAGGTGAGTTTACTCCTGATTTACCTTCGATGCCTTCTTCATCCGGATAACGCAGTATGATAGTACCGTCTTGATCAAAAAGTACCAGGTTTGCTTTTTCGGGCAGTTCGTATTTCATTATATAATCTTTAAGCCAGGCTAGATTCAGTTCTACCGCGAGAATGCTTTCTATTTTACCTTCGTCGTTCAATACAGGATAAGCCGCTATCGTCGTGCCTTTACCGCTGATAGTAAAATCACCCTTTTTTTTGACTTCCCGAAACCACTCACGGTCTGAAAAATTGAGCGGTCGTTGAACTACCGGGTAGCCGGCAAAAACTTCTCCATCCGAATCGGCGGCTGTTAATCCCGTGTACTCATCACTATGCTTTATTATTTCGGCAAAAACTAAGTTGCAGGCAGCCGCATTCTGTTGTTTTACAATCGGCAGCCTCGACATTATAAAAAGGATCTTGTGGATATCATTTATGAGATGGTCATGGGTCTCGGATACCGATTGGGCTAAACTTTTTGCATAGTCGATAACAGCAGTCCTGGAAGTACGCCGTTGTACTATCACTGAATAGCTCATTACGATCAAGGCAGGCAGTATAGCTAAAAGTACAAGAAAAAAAATCCTGCGCTGGAGACTAAAAAATTTTCTTAGATTCATAATCCAACTCCCTTTCTATATTAAACAGAAGATGTGGAAATGTAGTTACTGAATCTATTTTTCATGCTATCAGATTCTTGGGCATGTTCGGGTTCTTATATTTAGAATTTTAGAACTAAATAGTAAATTATGCAAATTTTGTCATGAAAAAATACCGGAAAGAAATAGCCTTCCGCAGCCTCCGGCTGCTTCAGGCTGTATCCTGGCTTCGCATTCTGCGAAGGTTTTTAATGGTATAGCATAAAGCGAGGTTTGATAGTAAGCGCTTAACAAATCGCTCACTTAGAATTTCGGCGGCGCGGCAGATGCCCGTATTATGAGGGTGGTCGGTACTACAATTTTATGCACCTGGTCATCTATGCCCCGCATTATCTGAAAAAGCTTCTTAACCGCTATCACTCCCATTAACGGGGTGGGTACATGGATCGTTGTAAGGGGAGGAATCATCTCCGAGGCGAGAACAATGTCGTCAAACCCGATCACACTGATATCCTGCGGGACCGACAGGCCTCTCTGTTTTATCGCATCCATCGCCCCGAGCGCTATAAGATCGTTATACGCCACAACCGCAGTGGGTGGAGGATCTTTATCGAGGAGAGTAGTCATGGCATGGAACGCGCCGTCAATTCGTCCCCGGCACCCGATAATATAAGAATCATCACCTTCAAACCCGAACATCTCCCTGGAGCGTTCAAATCCGAAAAGGCGTTCCTGGGCCGATATTTCAATTTTATCGCCCGATATATACGCTACTCTCTTATGGCCTAACTCCGCTAAATGCCTGCAGGCTTTCATGATTCCATTGGGATTATCTATAATGACAGACGGGATTTCTTCCGTAGGAATAAAATAATCAACCAGTACCATCGGTATCATAAGATCTCTCAATTTTAAAACAAACTCATTATGATACACCCCTGCAATTATTACTCCCGCCAGGTCATTGAAGTTTAAATTGAGCATATTAAGATCGAAAAATTCGCTTTCGATGGAATTGAAGTGGAAGTAATACCTGTTTTTTATCAACTCTTCTTCCACGCCGGAAATTATGCCGGCATAAAACTGGCTGGAAAGGTTGAACAAATCCTTGTCAATTACAAAAGCTACACTTTTTCCTATGGTGCGTCTTTTTCGAAAACCGTATTGATTAACAATTGCATGAATCGCCTGTCGTGTTTCCGGAGAAACGCTTTCGTCTTTTCCTGAAAGTGCCCTGGAAACCGTGGCGATACTTATATTCAATTTCTGCGCTATTTCTTTCATCGTAACCGCCATCTTTACCGGTTCTCCTTTAAAAATTTTACGATTTTTCTTGACAGCAATTTACATAATAATATAAAATAAATTGAATAAAATTGCAATGCAATATACATTTGAGGCGATTTCAAAAACCAGAATTTATTAGCCGCGGAAGCACATTTATCCTCTACGGGGACGAGAAGCTTGGGCAGGCATATCGGGTAGCCCCCTACGGGGAGATGAGGTTTCGAACCGAGAACACGGAGAAAAGAAGAAGGAGAAGAATTCCGCACAGA
>JBFMGN010000568.1:0-3089 GCA_040752435.1 Spirochaetota bacterium | reverse complement strand
TCTGGCCTTCCCCTTTTTTTATATCCTCGGTCCTTTTTTGGTTGATATCTATGGCTGTATGCGGCTGAATGTTTCTGTTCCTTTCCTTTTCAATTTTTAATATGATTTTCATACCGGTTATGCCTATTTCTGGAAATTTTTTCCGCATTTGATCCAGAATTCTCTGCTGGTTCATCTGTATTATCTGAATCCATCCCGGATGATCGGCTTCAATAATAACCTTCCCTCTTTCTAATTCCCGGAGCACAGAATGCGCCGCTATCCTTTCGCCCGCAACTTCACGCCAGCCATTGAAAAAGGCGGTAAATTCCTCAGCCTTATCCATCTGCGTTCTGGACAGAAAATTTTTCAGTATTTCTCCGGCTCTTTCCATATGTTAATTAATGTACCACCATTCACTTTGTACAGTAAAGTTTTTTCTTGTTGATGCCTGACAACCTGTTCATCCGGCAGAAAAGTAAAGAACGCCTGTTCATACTCCGGCAAAAGGACAAGAACCTCTTTTCTTCGGCGTGCATCCAGCTCCAGTAATACGTCATCAAGCAAAATAATGGGTCTTCGGCCAGTTTTTTCGGTGTAGAATTGGGCCTGAACAACCCTTAATAATAACGACATGAGACGCAATTGGCCGGTAGAAGCATTACTCGAGAAGTCAACTGTACCACTTAGAAATAGAATACGATCCCTCTGCGGCCCGGATAATGACAGCCCCTGCTCGATATCCCTGTTTCGTCGCCTTTCAAGGTGTTCAATGACAGCTTCAACTGAATTGCAGCCCTTCCACGATGGAGAATATTGTATATGGACTGCCATCTCGTCTCCAAAAATTTTACTAAACACTCTGTTAAACACTTCATTGAACAGGATTATTGTCTGTTCCCGTTTACGTTGAATTTCCAGGCCGGCCGTTGCCATCTGTATATCGTAAATATCAATATCTTTCGCTTGTTTTACCTTTAGCTGGCTATTTCTCAACTTCAAAATTTTGCTGTACTTTCTTAAATTGTCGATGAACATGGAATCATAGAGACTCATGGTCTGATTGAAAAACCATCGCCTTCTCTCCGGAGAGCCTTTGACGAAAGCAATATCGTCATGTGAAAAAATAATGCAGGGAGTATTTTCTATAATCTCTTTCCTATCCTTTATAATCTTATCATTTACCCTGATCTCTTTTTTACCATTCTCCAGCTTTAACAACACCGTGTTAACCCCGCCGTTCCCGGATGAATACTTTCCCTGAATCGACATGGAGCTTTCTCCATACCTTATAAGGTTCTGTTCACTCCTGGTTCTGAATGATGCGCCGAAGCAGAGAAGATAAACCGTTTCGAGAAAATTTGTCTTGCCCTGACCGTTTTCCCCAATGAGAAAAACTTTTTTTGAGGCAACATTGATTTCTCGGTTCTCAAGATTTCTATAATTGTATGTCTTTATCGAAGTGAAACCCATCAATCCAACTGCATCGGCATCACAATATGGAAATATTCCTTCTCCGGTTCCGATAAAATAGTAATGGCTTTATTGGGTTCCGAAAATTTTATACAAATTTCCCCTTCTTCCATAACCCGCACGGGTTCCAATAGATATAGATAATTCATAGCTATATTCGTGTCCGGTCCCTGGTAGCTACAGGCAATTTCTTCCTGCGCCTGCCCTATTTCGCTCTCTTCCGCCTTAAGAGTCAGAGTATCATTCCCAGCAGAGACATAAACTCTCCTGGACTTCTGCTCCACGAGGAGTGAAACTCTTTTTAAGGCCTCCAACAGGAGCTCTCGATTTACCGTTATCTGATATTCCTGTTTTTCAGGAATAACACGTTTGTAATTAGGAAACTGCCCTTCTATCAAATTTGAAGAAAGCTTCTGGTTGTTAAACTGGAAAAAAATACTTTTATCCGTAACTGCCATTGAGATGCTTCCTTCGCCGAAAGATAGTTTTCTAATCAGATTTAGTATTTTGGGAGGAATAATAACTCCTTTAAAGTCTTCCATTTGAGCATCAAGTTCCTTGCTCACAAAGGACATTCTCCTTCCATCTGTCGCTACCATAATTACTTTTTGCCCATGCTTTTCAAAAAATACGCCATTCATAAAATACCTGGTTTCATCGTCGGAGACCGCAAATATTGTCTGTGATATCATATCCATGAGGTCCTTTTGCGGCATCTGAAAGTAATTACCGGACATCGTTTCCTTAATTTCAGGGAATTTGTCGGATTCTATCGTTTTTAGCTGAAAATCAATTCTCCTGTTCTTAGGTTTAATAATAAGCCTGTTATCGGTCTGTTCAAAATCTATTTCCCCATCGGGAAGAACGCGTAAAATGTTTAAAAATTTATCGCAATAGACGGTTGTACTGCCGGCTTCCGTGACAAGAACGGGAATTTTTGTTTCAAAACCGACCTTTAAATCGGTTGCTTTAATTATTAAATTGCTCTCTTTTACATCCAAAAGAACATTTGAGAGAATAGACAGGACATTTCTCGAAGAAATTATGTCCTGGGCTGTTGCTATCTCTTTTAGAATAGGATTTTTTTCACAGCTAAATTTCATTTCCCTTACCTCTTCATATTATTAATAAAGCAGTTGTTGTAATAGTTGTTGTGTATATGTGTAAAAAGCAGATAATTTCTTTTATGGGGGAAAAATACCCTCCTGATAACTTCTAGAACTTATCCCCAAAAAGGCCACATATCAACAATGGACGGTACAGTATACACAAAAGCTTCCAAATAATTAACACCTTTTACCCCTTCATTCCGCTTTCTTTTATTTTTCTGATCAGGTGTTGAAGCGAAGGCTCAAGAGTTGGGTCGGTTCTCATTCGGTTTTCTACTTTCTGGCAGGCATGCATTACGGTGGTATGATCCCG
This sequence comes from Spirochaetota bacterium, assembly GCA_040752435.1. Classification (GTDB taxonomy): domain Bacteria; phylum Spirochaetota; class Spirochaetia; order SPDA01; family JBFMGN01; genus JBFMGN01. Next base: position 215 of record JBFMGN010000568.1, on the reverse strand, counting down.
CCCTCCAAACTCCAGGCCTACTTCGGTCGTGGAAAATTCGGTTATTTCTCGAGTAATATACATGGCCACCTGTCTTGGAAAAGCAATGGCTTTCGTCCGTTTACGGCCGCGAAGGTCACTATACGAAAGACCGAAATATTCCGATACTACACGTTGTATCATGTCAACCGTTATATTGCTCTGCTTGGGGTTTGAGAAGACATCCTTTAACTGCT
>JBFMGN010000567.1:0-3097 GCA_040752435.1 Spirochaetota bacterium | reverse complement strand
CCTTTATCTGATTCCAGAGCGGGCTTTTTGACTGGCTTCCGGTGATACGCAGGTCATGAACCTTACACCCTATTTCCTCCATTACTTCAATAATATCCCGGATGGCGTATCCAACCGATTCCACCACGGCTCTGGTCATTTCTCTCCGCCCATGGTTTAAGGTCAAACCGATAAAAGATCCGCGCGCCAGGGGATCCCAGATGGGAGCCCGTTCTCCGGTAAGGTAGGGAAGAAAAATAAGCCGGTCTGAACCGGCGGGAACCTGGCGGATATCTTCAAAGAGGGCATCATATCCGGTCTTCTCTCTTCCCGTAATTAACTTAAACCATTCCAGCGCTTTTCCAGAGGTTGAAATAATTCCGGAAATATTGTGGTAACCTTCGATTATGTGACCAAGACACAAGAGCCTCTTATCTTCAATGGGATGTTCCGTACAGAGATTTATCCCTTCCGAGGTGCCGGATCTGTCACATGCCCTGCCGGGATGCACCGTCGCTGTTCCCAGGAGCGACATAATAAAATCAGGTCCGCCGGCGAAGACGGGAATTCCCGCCGGTATACCCAGCCGTTTTTCCGCGTTTTCAGTCACCCGGCCGATAAGCGTACCCGGCTTGATAAAAGGAGGAAACTTTCCGGGGTCCATCGAGAGTTTCCGAATAAGATCGTCCGTCCAGATATATTTTGTAAACTGCTGAGCGGGGAGTATTGTGCATGCAGTACCCGTTAATAAATAATCGATATATTCGGGACAGGAAAAGAAATGTTCTGTTTTATCGTACACCTCCGGCTTATGCAGGAAAATCCAGTATACCTTCGGCAGATAGAAGGTGGGATCAATATAGCTGCCGGAGAGTTCCGTAATTTTTTCCGCCTCTTTAAGACACCGCCTGTCCATCCAGGTCATAGCATTAGCTAGAGGCTTGCCGTCCTTTCCGGCCGGAACGAGAGTCGGTCCGTTACCACTTACGACGACCGCATCGATATGCCTGTATTGTTCAAGGCCTAACCGGCGGGAGGCGGCGGCCAGGGCGGAGATCCATTCCGCTGGATCTACTTCATGATACAGCGGATCCTGATTTTCAATGAGATGGATGGGAGCCTCCGCTCGTAATACCTGCTCACCCGTTCTTTCAAAAACTCCCCCCTTAAGGAGTGAGGTCCCGATGTCAAAGACAAGAATCATCAGCCCGCCTTATTATCGAGTAGAACCCGGTATGTGTCTTTCGACATGGCCGCCTGCATACCGGCTTCAATTTGGGCATACGTGGTTATCGCGCTGATGAGGGGTTTTACATCTACCTTGCCGAAAACGATGAGGCGTACCGCCTGGAAGAAATCAAACTCAGTCCTCCCTTCGCTGCCCGTGACTACCTGTTCTGTACGATGAATGGTATTGGCATCCGTAGGAATGGCGGGCTTATCATGATACGATGTATAAATATTTATTCTCCCGGTTTTGGAAATAACGTTAAAAGCCGAGTTCAGCGCAACATGCGCCGGGCTTGTAATAATGCAGGCATCCACTCCTCTGCCGTCGGTGTGATGTTTTATTATCTTTTCAAGATCCTCTCTTGCCGGATCTATGGTGAGGAATGCGCCGAGCTTTTCCGCCATTGTTCGTCGCCTGCCGTCCGGATCTGAGACAAAAACACGGGCGCCCATGCATAGGGCAGCCTGGAGATGCATCTGGCCCATGGAGCCCGCGCCCATAATAAGCAGATCCTCTGCCAGGTGGAGGTTGATTTTCTTAAGCGACCTGATACAGCAGGCGACAGGTTCGGCAAAAGCCGCTTCCTGAAATGAAATAGAATCGGGAATGGAAAAAACCTGCGCCGGTTTTACCGCTATATACTCCCCGAAGCCTCCTAAGACCCTGTTTCCCCGGTTGAATCTGTTCAGGCACATATTAGAATGGCCTGTTCGGCAGTAATAGCATTCGCCGCACCGTATGACAAGATCCAACGCAACCCTGGTACCGGGTTTTATGCCCGAGATAACATCCTTTCCCACCTCCGCTACCTCGCCGGAGGCTTCATGGCCCGGTATGATGGGATAATAGATTTTCATTTCCCCGGTATAGAGGCGCTGTTCCAGGGTGCAGATACCGCAATTCTTTATTTTAACAAGCAATTCGTTAGCCTTGATTTCCGGTGGGTCTATTTCCTGGATCTCAATTCTATTAGGTGATGTAATAACCGCCGCCTTCATAAATATTACTCCTTGCAAGAAATCAATATGTTTACCATCAAACTTACACTGCAATATTTTTGTAAATTATATCTCTCATTCCCTTGTTTACACCTTGCTTGTTTTATAGTATTTCCAGATTGAATAGAGAATCATCGCAAGCACGGTAATCATATAAGGAAATGCAAGTATAAAATCCGCGGGAATATTTATTGCTCCCTGGGCATAATTCGAGATACTTTCCGCCAGCCCGAATACAAGGGAAGCTATGACGATACCGAGGGGGGTTTTATTCCCCAGATAGATAGCGACCAGGGCGATCCATCCCCTGCCCGAAGTAATTTCAGGAACGAAGGCCTGGAGCCTGAAGGTGAGTACCGCTCCGGCGATTCCACAGGTAAATCCGGAAATAAGGATACCCGCCAGTTGGTATTTTCTAGGGCTTAAACCCAAGGAAGTTATTGTCGCCTGGTTAAGCCCTGTAGCCCGTATGCGGAGCCCAAAGGGCGTTTTATAGATTACGATGGCTGAAATGAGTACCATCAGCCATGTCAGATAGACAATTATATCCTGCCCGAAAAGAATATCCCCTAGTATGGGTATCTTCTGGAGTAACGGTACGGAAAGAACCGGCAAACGCGGAATATCGGCAAACTGTATTACTCCCTTGGTTTTAAAGAATTGAAACGCAAGCACAATGGTGAAGCCTGAAGCAAAGAGGTTTGTGGCGAGGCCTGTTATGAAGATGTTAGCCTTAAGGTAAAGGCTGATCAATCCAAAAATGAGGGCTGTCAGCATCGAGGTTGCAACACCAAGGAGAATTCCTAAAAACAGGTTGCCTGTAAACGATGCAAATACAACACTGAAAAACGCACCGATAAGCATAAGCCCCTCGAGGGCGATATTGAGC
>JBFMGN010000566.1:0-3110 GCA_040752435.1 Spirochaetota bacterium | reverse complement strand
AAACACCGCCACCAGCAAAACAGACCAGGCTATCAAGTAATACCGCGCCGGAAGATATCCTTTTATATAAACGAAGATGGCTATAAAAATGAAAATCGTTGACAGTATTATCAGCAGAAAATTGGTGATCCTGATGCTTATGGAATACGGTATAAAGGGTGATAAAAGGGAGTTAACCGACGTCAGAACGAGAAGTACAAGCAAGAAACGATGTATCAGAGGTATCCACTGTTTGGTTTGTAAAAATACGATTGTAAAGATCATTGAAAATGTAACTGAAAGAGAGCTGAAGATCAGCAGTGATTGGTTGGACCACCAGGAGCTGGTGGGCCAGAGATACATGGCACCAACTCCGGTCATCTGAAGCTGGAAAAAAAAATTTACAAGAATAAAGAGATTATACGGTATGTACGCTTTTTCCCTGGTAGTAATGTAAATGGGAATATTATATACAATCATTACCAGGAGAAGCATTAAAAAGCCTCCTATCAGCAGGTTTGTCATGGCATCAGCGGCGATAAAAGCATCTTTCTGCCAGATTCTAAGTGGAAACACAACTGAACTATCACTCTTGAAGCGTAAAAGAAAGGCAGTTATTTGGCCGGGCTTAGGTTCCAGTTTGAAAACATGATTCCTGTGGGGTATCGGCCGTTCTGAAAAAGGCAGGCTGTCTCCCGCCTGTTGAACTTTGTTTGTAGAGTTCAAACCGGAATAAAGCGTTATTGAATCCATCGGAGGGTACCGGTATTCTAGCAGCCATTCAGTATCCGGAACCATATTAAACACAAAAAATTTTACCCAGTAGACAGATGACGAAAACCCGATATTCGGTTCATCTTCTTTTGATAACCGGAAAGCGGTTAAGGGCAGCCGGTTAACTTCCTCTCTCGTAAGTTTTCCGATCTTATCTTCCAGGATATAGAGGTAACGGCCGGGTGAGAAGTACTCCTCGTCTTTTGCCAGGGTTAGAACGGCTTGGGAAGAAGCGGATTGGGGGAGGAGTATTATGAGCCATCCGAAGAGGAGACAAGACGGAAAATTATACAGACTGCCCTTAAGCGAAGTAAACATTCGTTACTCCTTTATACTATTCCGTTTAAGTTTGATTCCGCTTTACTAAAGTATTTTGCCAAATGCTTATCCTGTCAAGAAAAATCTTAAATCCCTCTTGACCATGCGAATATTTTTACTCTAAGTTTCTTTAGCATGGCAGCGTTTATCCGCAAATATATTCCTCATATTGTCGTTTTTTTCAGCAGTATCGGTGTTATGGTGATAGAGCTTGTGGCAAGCAGGCTGGTATCAAAATACTTCGGCAATTCCCTCTATACCTGGACCGGGGTTATCGGCACAGTTCTCGGCGGCATCAGTCTTGGCAACTTCGTAGGGGGCAGATTGTCCGATAAGCATAAACCCTCGGTGGTGATCATCCCGTTAATGCTGGTAACCTCCGGGGTGGTTTTTTTTATCCTTATTCTGGATATGATCCTTCATTCAATAATGGGCGGTCAAGGTAGTATCATTAACGCACTCATGGTCTTTCGATCGGTTGTCGTAATAGGCATTCTTTTTTTCCTGCCGGCCGCCTCTTTGGGCACAATATCGCCTGTAATGGCAAAATATGCCCTGGAACAGCGGGATAAAGTCGGGCGGACCGTTGGGAACATCTATGCCATTGCCTCCATTGGAAGCATAAGCGGCACATTTCTGGCAGGATTCGTTCTCATTCCCCTTTTCGATCTGAGAGTCATTATTCTAATAATAAGCCTCACCATTTCCTCATTGACTTTCATTTTTTCCGGAAGGAGAGTTATTACCCTGGCCGTCATAGCCGGGATTATATCATTCTATTTTATCTATACCCTGATTGATCCTTCCCGTAAAGCGATAGAAGCGGATGGCAAGGTACTGTATGCCGGATATTCCCAGTATTCATTTATCAAGGTAAAAGATTTGAATCCAAGTTCGGATGGGACAAGAGAGCGGGTCCTGATCATGGACGGTCTGGTGCATAACCGCCATGATCTTTTAAACTCCGACAACCTCCTGTACGAGTATGAAAAGATATTTGCGGCCATGACGGATTATTTTATATCAGGAGGTTTCATTAAGAAAAACTTCAGCTCTCTGACTCTCGGCGGAGGGGCCATGACTTTCCCGGTTCACCTTGCTCGAAAATACGGTTTGGAGGATAACACTGTGATCGAGATAGACCCCAGGGTTGTTTCTATTGCAAAGAAATATTTCGATGTCAGGGAAGAAAGAGGACTTAAAATTATCACGACTGATGCACGGAATTATGTCAACTTTAAAAAAGGCCGGCAAGAGTATGACATAATCTATCTTGACGCCTTCAATTCCTTTGCTGTTCCATATCACTTGACGACAGAAGAATTTTCCAGAGAATTAACAGGCATTCTTAAAAGTAATGGAGCATTTATTATTAACTGTGTCGATATCTTAAGCCTCGGCGGATTCATCAATGCCTATTATAATACGCTTCGTTCAGTATTTCCTTTTGTTGCCGTGTACGGCGATACCTCTTATAGAAAAGATTCCCGGAGCACCTTTGTATTAGTTGCATCCGATCGCAATATCTTCCCCGGCCTTCTGTATGATGAGAATGGTTTGGCAGTTGGAAGGAAAATTGACCCCGCCGTCTTGGACGAGCTTCACAAGCGGAATGGCAGCCTCGCTTTAAGCGACCAGCACGCACCGGTTGAAAGTCTTATGGCTCCGGTCTTCTTGAGAACTATTCAATAACAACGCTTTTTATGATATCTTTTGCGTAAACGTTACCAGAAATGAAAGAGTCTAAAAGGAAGGTATAAAAGATGATAAACAAAACCATTGATAGAGCGTTAGAAAAAGGAGAAGGCATTTTTCGCTTATTCCCTGACTGGGTTCCCCGTGCTTTTTGTGTTCCCGGTAAACGGCTTAAACTTCATCCGGATGATTATTATGCTTTCGGGGCTCATAGAGGCGGGATTGATGAGCGATGGTTTGCTTCCACCACCAGGGCTGATAACGGTCCTGAAACCCTGGAAGATGAGGGATTGAGTTATATCTATGTTGAAGACGGTTCAAAAACAGAAAAAATCCTGTTAAAA
>JBFMGN010000565.1:0-3110 GCA_040752435.1 Spirochaetota bacterium | reverse complement strand
CTATCCGGCAAAAATCGCCGGTATGGTAAAGGATCTTGATCCGTCGCAGTTTATGGATAAAAAGGAAGTGCGGAAGATGGATCGTTTTGCAATCCTGGCATTGGCTTCCAGCGTAGAAGCTATGGCAGATGCGGGTTTAAAACCTGAAAACCTTGATCCGGAAAGGTTCGGGGTCATAATGGGGAATGGTATCGGCGGTATTATAAGCATGGAAGAAGCTTTTCAAGCTCTTTATGAAAAAGGCCCACGCCGGATGCCGGTCATGACCATTCCCAAATTGATCAGCAATATCGGTCCGGGATTTGTTGCGATAAACATGAATGCCCAGGGCCCCTGCTATTCTGTTGTAACCGCCTGTGCAGCGGGAACAGATGCCATCGGTGAAGCTGCAAAATGGATTCAGAATGGTATGTGCGATGTTATGATAACCGGTGGTACGGAAGCCTGTATTTCCAGAATAGGACTCGGCGGATTCTGCCTGATTCAGGCGTTAAGCACCAGGTATAATGACGCTCCTGAGAAAGCCAGCCGGCCTTTCGATAAGGATAGGGACGGCTTTGTATTAAGTGAAGGGGCGGGGTCGCTTATCCTGGAAGATTATGAGTATGCGAAAAAGAGGGGCGCAAGAATCTACTGCGAGTTTGGAGGTGCGGGCATGACCTGTGATGCCCATCATTGGACTGCACCGCACCCTGAAGGCAGGGGTGCAATAGCAGCCATCAAAATGGCTCTGGCCCAGGCTGAGCTTAAACCTGAGGATATCGACTACATTAATGCGCATGGTACCTCAACACCGCTGAATGACCCTATTGAAACCGAGGCGATAAAGAAGGCTTTTGGAGAGCATGCCTATAAATTAAAAGTCTCATCCACAAAAAGCATGATAGGACACTGCATAGGCGCCGCGGGTGCCGTCGAAGCGATTGTCTGTATACTTGCAATGCAAGATCAGTACTTTCCGGCGACCATCAATTTGGATGAACCTGATCCGAAGTGCGATTTGGACTATGTGCCGAATAAGGGGGTTAAAGGCAAGATCAGAAATACGATGTCGAATTCTCTCGGCTTCGGCGGGCACAACGGGGTAGTAGTATTTAAAGAGCTTAAAGAATGATTATTAAAAAATCAAACATGAAAAAAGAAATCCGCCGGAATATGCGGGGCGGTGAAGGTGAAATTGAAATCCTCCATTTTGTGGAACAGGCTGATATGAAAAACTGCCGGCTTATGGCAGAATTGACGATACCTGTCGGCGGTAGTATCGGTGACCATCCTCATGAAAATGAAACGGAATATTTTATTATGCTTGAAGGCCGGGCGCGTGTATTGGATAACGATGAGGAGAAAGAGTTCGAAGCCGGGGATGTTTCAGTGACGGGAGGCGGGGCGCGCCACAGTATTGTAAATACCGGCAATTGTCCTGTTAAGTTAGTAGCTGTTATTATAACGGAATAGAGTAATTCGGCATTGAAGGGGAAAGAAATGCAAAATGCAAAATCAGGAGAAAAGATCGGGGAGTTTCTGGTTAGAATACATGCCATGACGGAAGAACAGGCGAAAAAAGTCCTTGAAAAGCAGAAGTATCAGCCTGGAAAACTATTCGGGGAAATCGCCATTGAACTCGGCTTTATAAACGATGAAGCTATCAATAACTATCTCGAATCCAAAAGATAGAGATTAAGTATATTGTTCAATGGTAAACATGCTATTAAGCTTAAGTTTGGCTGAGAAACAATGCGATTCCGATTATAATGCCGGACGGCAAAAACACCACGAGATCTTTTCTCCCCATTTTCAGTTTTAGTTCCGATCTGTGGTCAGTTAATACCCTGGCTTCCAATGCCAGGGCTGTCTCCCCTGCCCGCTGGAAAGTATTGATAATAAGAAGCACCATGAAAAATCGAATTTTCGCGGCGGGATTTATTATTTTTTCCGAACATCTGGATTTTTGCGCCCGGCTTATAACTTGAGCCTGGTCGAAGATTAAGGGAACCATCGAAATACATACTGATACCAGCATCGCGATTTTCCCTTCAGGTACAAAGGGAAATGGTTTCAAAAACCAGATGATCGCCGCGCGCAGTTCAGTAAGCAGAGTCGTTGCAGTGAAAAGAAAAGCGTACAGGATTACAAGGACCAATCTCCAGCAGTACATGCTACCGGAAAGAAGCCCGCGTGCGGTAAATCCTTTGGAAACCATAATCAATATTAAAAGGCAATAAAAGGGAATCATTTCTTTAAGAAGAATTTTCGCGGAAACGCGGATATGGAAAAGAGCGAAAGCGACGGTGCAAGTCAGAATAATCAGCCCTTCAAGTTCTGATACAAATACTACGGCGCTTATTAATATTAAAAACACTATTTTAAGCCGCGGGTCGGCCTGATGAATGCTGGTCGTACCGGGAATATAATGGAAAAAGTTTATCTCAACCACGTCATTAACTCTATCGCTTTTTTACCGGCCGCGGTTATTCCTTGAAAAGTGCTTTGAAGACCGCGTATCCCGAAGGCTTCCGTTTCGTGGATTAGATCTTCCGGCCTGCCGTCCCGGACAATTTCTCCCTTCTCCATAATAATCAGCCTGGTTGCATGGGCAAGGAATTTATCCAGTTCATGAGAAATGACTATCAGGGTATGGCCCTCAGCATGCAGTTTAAGAAGATACCGTATTACCTGCCGCACCCCCGGATAGTCGAGATCGGAAAACGGTTCATCAAGAACCAGAATTTTGGGCTTCATAGCGAGTACTCCCGCTATGGCAAGCCGCTTTAACTCCCCGCCGGACAAAAAATGCGGACGTCTTTCGGCGAGCTCCCCAAGCCCGCATGCTTCCAGGGCGGTCTTCACGCGCTCCTCAATTTCGTTTTCCGGAAGCCCCAGGTTTCTAGGGCCGAAAGCCACATCATCTTCGACTGTCTGGCCGACAATCTGGCTTCGGGCATTTTGGAAAACAAGGCCCACTTTTTGCCGCGCCAATAATAGATTTTTCCTTATCGGAAATCCTTCCAGGACGACTTCACCCCTGGTAGGAATTAATAACCCGTTTAAGTGATACATTAATACAGTTTTACCCGAGCCGTTTTTTCCTGCAACCAGCATTATCTCTACCC
>JBFMGN010000564.1:0-3117 GCA_040752435.1 Spirochaetota bacterium | reverse complement strand
CGTGAAGATGCTGGCAGGCGGGACATTGCCGCAGTCTGTCCGGGTACCTGTAAATCTTATAACCAGCGAAACAGCAGCAAAATAAAAATGCAGATCCGGGGTCCTTCCCTGCCAAGGGCCCCGGTGCACTATTCCAAGGTTACGCATAGTTACAGGGAGGGACGCTTTAATGGCGAGGATCCAAGCAGGCAGCCGGCAGTGGAAAAATATTATCGGGGAACAGGGGTTTATCGTAATTTTTATCCTTTGGATCGTATTTATCACAATTGCCGGCGATTCGTTCGCTTCGGTTGATAATATCCTGACCGTACTGCGCCAGGCTGCCATTATCGCGATCATCGCGATTGGAGAACACTTCATAGTTCTACTTGGAACGATGGATATCTCTTTGGCGTCAAACGTGACCTTAACGGGCGTACTGATGGGGGCGCTGCTGGTAGACTTTCACATCCATCCGCTTCTGTCCGGGGTAATCGTTCTTGCCGCGGGGGCCCTTATCGGTTATGCCAACGGTCTCATCATTACCCGGTTGAGAATAAATCCGATCATTACAACTCTGGGTATGATGAACATACTTGAGGGCTTGTCGTTCGTTTATTCAAAAGGAAAAACTATATTCGGAGAATCGATCGCTGCAATCGAGTTTTTAGGCCGGGATAGAATACTAGGTATTCCGGTCCCGATTTTAATCATGTTTATCCTCTATGCAGCCGCCTATCTGCTGCTGTTGCGTACAAGGTTCGGTGCTCATGTTTTTGCCACAGGCAACAATGAAAAAGCGGCCTGGCTGGCCGGGATAAATGTGCAGCAGGTCAAACAGAAGGCATTTATTCTGGCAGGGATTACGGCCGCTTGTGCGGGAATTATGCAGGTCGCCCGGCAGGGTTCGGCCGCAGGCGGCATGGGGTCGGATTTCCTGTTTCCTGTTTTAACCGCAGTTGTTCTGGGTGGTGCCAGCCTTTCCGGCGGTAAAGGCAAGGTATTCAATACCCTGATAGCCGCGATCTTTCTAATGACCATTAAAAACGGGATGATTCTGCTTGATGTGAATATCTATATTCAGAGAATCATTCAAGGTGCCATACTGATCGGAGCTCTTTCGCTCGACAGGCTAAGATCATCAAAGGTTTAAGCGGTAATGGGTGAAGAGTACATTAAGATCGAAAATTTGAGTAAATCCTTTTCCGGCACACAAGCGCTTAATAACGTAAGTTTTAATATCCGAAAGGCCGAGCTCCATGCCCTTATCGGTGAGAATGGGGCGGGGAAATCGACCTTGATTAAGGTATTATCGGGAGTTGTTCCCTCCGATGAAGGAAAGATATGGATAAACGGCAGGCTTTATGAACCGAAGAACCCGAAAGACGCGTTAGACGCCGGAGTATCGACAATTTATCAAGTCTTCAACCTACTGCCGGACCGTTCAATCATGTACAATGTTCTGCTGGGAAAAGAACCGGCAGGGATGTGCGGTCGGCTTAAAATCCGGGAGATGAAAAAAAGAACCGCGGAGATCCTTGCCGTTCTCGACGCCGGTTATTTATCCCCGGATACGGTTGTAAGAAATTTACGGATCGGGGAACAGCAAATTGTGGAGATCGCGAAAACCCTGTTGAACGAAACGGAAATCCTCATAATGGACGAGCCGACTTCCACCTTGAACAAAACGGAAGTCGAAGCATTATTTAATAATATCAACCGTCTTAAACAACGGGGCATTACTATCCTTTATGTCTCTCATCACCTGGATGAAATTTTTAAACTGGCTGACAGCGTAACAATTCTCCGCGACGGATGCCATATCAGGACCGCGGGCATTACGGGGTTTACCGAACGGTCTTTAATCTTTGATATGATCGGCCGGGATGTTTCAGGACAGCCCGTCTCACGTTCATCCCCCCTGGAAAAGGTTGGTTTAGAGGTAAAGAACCTCAATTCGGCCTCTTACCTGAAAGATATAAGCTTCGACCTTCATGAGGGTGAAATTATGGCGGTAGCCGGACTTTCCGGCAGTGGTAAAATCGAATTAGGGAAAGCCCTTTTCGGTGATTTTCCCATACTGTCGGGTACCATACATTTTAAGGGCAAGCCCTTTAAACCGTCGCCGGAAAAGGCTGCCGGAGCGGGATTAATCCTGCTTCCGGAAGACCGGAAAAACGATAGTGTCCTTTACGGAGTGAGTATCGAGCGGAATATTGCCCTCTCAATCCTGCCGAAAATCTCCCGCCGATTTGGAATATTGAAACCCAAAGAGGAACGAAGAATCGCCCTGCAACAGGTTGACGCGTTGAAAATAAAAACAACCGATATAAGAAACCCGATCGATACCTTGAGCGGCGGGAACCAGCAGAAAGCGGCCCTGGCCCGGTGTCTTGCGGTGAGCCCTGATGTATTAATTCTGATGGAACCTACCCAGGGCATTGATATCGGGGTAAAGTTCGAAATTTACCAGTTCATTCTGGAACAGGCTGCGAAGGGAAAGGCAATCCTATTAATCTCATCAGAACTCAATGAAATCTTGAGACTTTCTCACCGGATCATGGTAATGCATGCAGGCCGGATTGCCGCGCTCCTCGCCGCTGATAAGACGAATCAGGAGGAGATATTAAGTTATGCTCTGACAGGCAGGGCGGTAAATTAAATGCCGTGATCGGCATCTAAACCTGTGTACAGTAGTACCCGTTTTGTTAACAGAAACCAAACCTATAGAAGGAGTATATCATGGCAAAAAGCTATGACCGGCAAACAGGAAAACGCGCGAAACTCTGGGCGTTGGAAGGGGATGTTACCCGGCTCATCGAAGGTACCGGTGAATATCCGATTATGTACAGGAATCTGGGTACCGAGCCGCAGAAAAAGCATCCTTTTAATTTATACGGAGATATAAAAAGCCAGCCGGAGGCCCTTAAAGATACATTCGAATTGAATATGAAACTCATACCGGATATAGCCGCCAGGCTGGTGAACAGGGGTTACGATAGCGTGATCGGTCACGGTTTGGGTACATCCCAGTTCGTAGCCCAGACCGCTTCGGCCGCATTTCGGGAATATGCCGGGTGGGAAGCAAAAGACCTCGACTCACTGGAATATGTAAATTATGGGTATCCCATAGATTTC
>JBFMGN010000563.1:0-3118 GCA_040752435.1 Spirochaetota bacterium | reverse complement strand
AAAGCTGATTCCTCTTTTCTCAATGATGATATTTTTGAGAAAATCGTTCGCTATTTCATCCTCCTGTACCGGCAGGTCAAAATAATAGGTAAAGAGCGTAGCAAGAGTAGCCAGGCCGCACGTGTATTCTGACATCTGTCTATCCACGCGGGAGAATTTAACATCCATATATGACCTTACTTTCATGAGAGTATGCTTCTCGGTACTCTTTGTGATACCCTTTTCCATTGGAGTTGCCGGGTACATTGGATACACCGGGGGGGGCACTGGACTCACCGGATTTGCTGGACTAACTGGAGTTGCTGGGCTCACTGGAGTTGCTGGACTCACCGGACTCACTGAATTCACCTTATTCACCGCATTCATTGGACGCCTTTGGCAAAATCCATTTGATTTGATGAGCAATATAACCACCACACTGCTTGCTGCTATGAATATATATTTATGTTCCATACGCTTATGATTAATTATGATTAATGCTGTTATGCTACCTTGTTGCTAATCCTCTCCATGCAGAGAGCCAGTGTCATCAACATCAGGATACTAACCAAACAGGCCCCTCACCCCAGCCCTCTCCCCGGAGGGGCGAGGGAGTATAAATAAGTGCCCTCGTCAATCCACTATGCGACCAGGCTTTCATGAAGACTTAGGCTTGCCTCACCCTTAATACTTGGACTTGCCCCACCCTTTAAGACTGAAGAATACAGCCTGAAAAAATAGCTGGTTTCATCATTTATTAATACCCGGGGAACACCTGATTCCTTGATCACACCGTGTTCCATGATGGCCACGTTATCCGCCAGCAGAATAGTCGAGAGGTTATGGGCGATAAAGATTATGGTACTGTTTTCTTTCAATTCCAGGAGTGAATGCTTTATCTTTTCTTCCGTTTCCGGGTCTACAAAAGCTGTGGTCTCATCGAAGATGAATACCTTCGGTTTGAATAAAAAGGCCCGTGCCAGAGCGATTCTCTGGGCCTCGCCTCCTGAAAGATTGATACCATTGGAACCGATAACGGTCTCAAGGCCATTGGGCATTTTATAGATGAAATCCACGCCTGCCTTTTTCAGGGCCATTAAAACCTTTGTTTTATCTAAGTCCTTGCATCCATAGGTAATATTCTTCAAAATCGTCGTATTGAAGACATGGTTGGTCTGAAGGGTCATGAGAACCGATCTTCGCAATGAAGATAGTTTAATGTCCCGGGTATTTTTCCCATCCATATAGATGTTGCCCTCCTGGGGATCGAAAAACCGGACGATAAGGCGGCATAAGGTTGTCTTTCCGCTGCCGCTGGGACCAGCCAGGGCAAAAATACTTTTTGAAGGAATATTTAAGCTTACATTTTTTAATATTTTATGGTCATCATAGGTAAAGGAGCAGTTTTCTATTGAAATATTCCCTTCCTGGGGCACAAAATCCAGAGCGTTCGCAGGTTCAATAACCTGCGGTTTGACCTGATCGTATTCGTTAATCCTGGAGAGGCTTGATCGTACATCCGGAAACGCGAGGAATAATTCGGTTAAGGTATAAATTGGTTTATACAGAATATTGGCTAACATTAAGAAGGCCAGAAGCGTTCCGATGCTGATTTCATTATTGATAACCAATGACCCGCCGTACCACAATACCAGGACTATCCATAAGTTACTGATTATCAAGTTCACATTCTCTGAATACTTATGAATGAGAAAACTTTTCAAATCGATAGTCAGTTTCTCGTTCAGGAGGCCAAGAAAACCGTCCCGTTCCGGTTTTTCATTTGAAAAAGAGCGGACAAGCTCTATCCGCGAAAAATGCTCTACGGTATATTTATGAACCTCCTGGGCCTTTTCCTTGATGAGAAAGGAATACTTGAGAAGCGGTTTGTTGAATAAAACGATTACCAGTGATTGAATAGCAAGGATAATGAAAACAAATATGGCCAGATTTTTATTCCACGTTATCATCGTGATACTGGCTAAGAGTAATATTAATTGAAACGGGATCATCACTGAGCATTGAGTCCAAAATCCAACTAATTTTTCCGTATCTGTTAAAATTCTATAGGTAATATCGCCTCTCGTTACCTGATTAAAAAAATTCAGGGGGGCCATTTGGATATTTTTGAACAAATCCAATTTCAGTTGTATTCCACTGTTCGCAAAAACCTTAAAGAGCAGGAAATTGGCCACCAGAGAGGTAAGGGCCATTATGGCGAGAATGCCGAGTGATACCAAAAAAGTTATTAAGAGAATCTGTGTATTCCTCTGTATTATTGCTATATCGATCACGAATTTTGAAATGAAAGGAATTGCCAGGCTGCAAAGCTGATTTATAATTGATAAGAATATGCCTATGATAATAAACTTTATGCCGAGAGTTTCTTTTACATATTTTATGTATAAGCTGAAACAATTTTTAACATCCTTTTTCAGTTGGAGTCCTTTCATTTCTTTCCCTTTTTATGCAGGCTTCCTTGTTTGGATGGTATTCAGACTTCCTTATCGGATATTATTTTCCGAAATCTTTATTGAATAAAATTTCCTGAAATCCTTGGATTACGTCTATCCGAAAAGTCCCCCCTCACCCCCCTCTCCCAGTTGGGGTGAGGGAGTGAACGGTTACAGCGGCATCAGCATTGGAGCCGTCCCCACTTTTCGGATAGATTCAAAGGCCTGTTAATGGCCAAATGTATTACCGCATGGCTCAGTACCCAGCGCGACAAATACGCAGATAAATCAATAGCCGGTTAGAATGAACAACCAGATCGCGTGCGGTATTTGGTGGGGCACAAGCCCCACCCTACATTACTTGCCTCCGTTACTTGCCTTTTGCAGCGTTATCTGCTTGCCCTGTGCGGCTGCCTGCCTTGTGCGGCGGAAGCCGCTTTGGAATGCGGCAACAAGATGCAGCTTTCTTTCAGGGAAAGCAGCATCCATCAGGCCGGATAATTATCCGCATCAGGTGTCACGTTCGGAGCGTACAGTTAAGAATGTTTGTGATAGCTTTTCCCTTTTGTTATAGCTTCGCCCCGTAAGTTACATGTTCTTATTTTGCTTAAAAATTTATATTCTATCATACTTATAATTAATTTTATTTTTATGCATCTTAAATACGCCAAATTTATCGGATAAAT
>JBFMGN010000562.1:0-3129 GCA_040752435.1 Spirochaetota bacterium | reverse complement strand
CAAAATGACGGTTCAGTTAAAAGGAGAGGACTCTGCATGCGTTACCTGTCACCGGACCGTAACTCCTGGTATTGTCAAGTCCTGGGAATTAAGCCAGCATAGTGATGCCGGTATCGAATGCGCCACCTGCCATACCGCCAAGGCAAACGACCCATCAGCTTTTTCTCATAGCGGCGGCGTTGTTATAACGTCGGTCCCTTCCCCGAAATACTGTGCTGATTGCCATCTGAAAGCGGTAGAGGAGAACTCGAGAACAAAACATGCCTGGGGAGCTTTTCTGGGGAATTTTAAACCCTACTATACGGCAGCCAAAAAAGACGGGCTTGACCCATTAAAACAGGAAACCGCCAAAAAACTTGATCCTGAAAAGATGGCAAAAACGGCGGTTTCTCCGTTATTCCCGGAAAGCAGCATATTAAAGAAAATCGGTTTGCTTGACGATCCATCATTCAATCATACTAATGTGACTCTCGGCTGTATCGCGTGTCACGGCTCCTTCGTGATTGCCGACGGCCAGACTTTAAAAGGCTGGCCCAATACCGGGGTGGGCAGGATCAACCCTGACGGCAGTCTCGGTTCATGTACTGCCTGCCACACCAGGCATGCCTTCAGTAAGGCTGAAGCGAGAAAACCTGAAACGTGCGGGCAGTGTCACCTTGGGCCTGATCATCCCCAAATGGAGATCTATGAAGAATCCAAGCATGGTAATATTTATGCCGCAAGCGGTGACGGGTGGAACTGGGACAAGCCGGTAAATCAGTGGGGACCGGAAGATATTCAAGCCCCTACCTGCGCCACCTGCCACATGAGCGGGTTTGGAAGCGTCAAGAGCACGCATGATGTTGGCAGCAGGCTGTATTGGGAGCTCCAGCCGGCCAAATCCGTACCGCAGTGGAAAAGTCCGGATACGGGTTCGGATTTTGTATTAAAGCCGGAACCGGATGAAGCTAAAGCGCAGGAAAACAGGATGACTATGGTGGCAGTGTGCAGTGAGTGCCATTCCAGCAACTGGGTCTCAGGTTATTTCAACGAATTCGACCGGACAGTCAGTGATTACAATAAAGTTTGGGACTATACCGATAATTTGCTCAAAACCGCTTATACGGAAGGACTGATCAGCAAGGATCTGCCGCTTGATGAAACTCCTGAAATAATGCACTACCTTATCTGGCACCATGACGGAAGAAGGTGGAGAATGGGCGCCAGCATGATGGGGCCGGATTATACCCACTGGAACGGCGCTGTCGATGCAATTATGAACAAACTTGGCACCCTGATAAACGACATTGAAATGCGACGTCGATTGTTAAAATAAAATATTTTAATAAATGCTCTTTCTCGCTGAAAACAAGGTGTTTTCCAGAAGTCTCGCTATCGTATGGCTGTTGCTTTATTTTACTTATCCGGGAGGGGTAAAACAGCAGTAGCCTATTTTATCGCACGCCTTTTTGATATCCTCCCATTCCTCAGAACTTAAAACCTCCAGCGCGATCTGGTAGATAATATTATCTTCTTTGAAAATGTGGCTTCCCAGTTCCCGGGTCAGATATTCTCCCAGTTCGAGAACCTCGTGTTCGAAGTCGATGAAACTTATATTCTCGGCATTATAACAAAGCTGGTATAATTTCTTTTTCTTCTCCCTGAACTCAACATGGTCCATTTTCATAATCGCCGGTGGTTCCACTAGGCCGTGTCTTTCCAGGGCGGGAAACAGTGCTTCTTCTTCTCGAAGATGATGATTCTCCGATTCCACGAGGTGGTGTGCGATATCTTTCAGGGTTTCAACATCTTTTTCATCCCTCTCCAGGAAATGAGTTGTTGCTCTTAATTTCTCTATCAATTTTCTCAACTCCTGCAAGCTATTCAGGATAATTTTATGTTCTTCCATAAACGTGTGTACCGGATGCGGTGAAGAAACTTCAATCCGTTTGGAAACCAGATTATCTTTAAGTGCCTCAAGGTGGATATCGCACAGGCTTTTTCTGATAAGTTCTACTGGAACTCCTTCCCTAATAAGCTCCTGCTCCAGTTGGCCCAGCAGGGTTGCATCAATTCGTTGCAGCCAGGTCTTGGCTTGCTTTTTTGCTTCTTCGGATAATGTGTTATCCTTTAAATCCTGCAAAATTTGTTTTAGCTTTTGCTTCTCTACCAGGCTCATTGTTTTTATCGCATTCATTTTGTGTTCTCCTTATCTTTTATCGAACCGCCGTTTTGATCCATTGAGGTTCCAGGCCTTTCACTGTCAGTTCCTGTGCAAGGTCATAGATTGTCTTTCCATCCAGAACATTGAACATTTCAACCTGGGCATGCTTAAAAACCCTCTTTACCGGGCAATTGGCGCTGATACCGCAGTTACGGTCGAGCTTAAGGCAATTGTAGAGGGGTAAATCACCTTCAATGGCGAGTACAATATCCTTCAGGCTGATTCCCCCCGGATCTCGTGCAAGCGAATATCCACCGCCGGCCCCTCTTTGCGCTGTTACAAGTCCTGCCTTGGTTAAGATTTGGAATACTTTTCGTAAGTAACTCGCTCGGATACACGTATTCCTGGCGATATCACTTAACAGGACAGATCCAACCGGCTGGGATACGGCCATAAAAATTAGACCATGGACTGCATATTCGATACTTCTGGAAAACTTCATAAAGCCCATGAACCTCTGAATCATAATTTAGTCAAAATGGATATTGTGTATCCACTATATCTAAAATAATTTATTGTTTAAGGAAAGTCAAGGTTTTTGTAAAATGACTCTGTTCAGGTGGCTGTGTTAATTATTTTATCAATGGAGTTCTTTGACTTTTGTGCTTTTCAAGTTCTCGTGGACATATTTTTCAACTGTCTTAAGCTGGTCCAACATTTTTTGTGTATTTGCTTTAAGTTGACCGTAAAAATCGGCCGATGCTTGTTTATCTCCGTGGCGTAATTCAACACTCTTATGCAATACCTTGTGGTAGGTCTGGTGATTTTTTTCAAGGTCCGAGATGCCCGGTATGGTGCTTTTCGCATCTTTTTGGATCATGCCAAGCCAGATACCGAGCTTACATTGATCATGAGTCGGGATGCCTTCGACCGATACATCCGTCGCTCCTCTTAAGTAATCGTCAACATTTACAAGCCAGTAAAGA
>JBFMGN010000561.1:0-3131 GCA_040752435.1 Spirochaetota bacterium | reverse complement strand
GGTCATTGCCTGTTTTCCCTGGGGAAGATCATCAAAGAAATACCTGACTTCATTATCCATGATCTTTTGGATAGGTACGATGGAGTTGTTGTAATCGGAATCGCCGGTCTCACCCTGATTAAAGCTCTCATACCGGGCGGTTGTCACAAAAGAGGCATCCAATATTTCAGCCCCCGAAGGAACCGGAAGACGTACAGCCACAAAGGCTCTCCTTTTCGGAGTTGAAATAAATGCCCTCACTCTATAGGTTGTACCCAGTTCCAATGTCTGCCCGGTTATCGTGTTTCCATTAAGAGCCTGTATTTCGTAATATATCCCTATCCCTTCATCCCGCGGGGCTGTTATTTCCGAGGGGATGGCGTACCGTAATGTGGCCGTATAGTAGAGAATACCTTTCCCGCTCTTTCTGAAACTTAAGGGGTATAAGCTGTTGCGGGCAAGTTCTTTAAGGGGAGGGTCAGCCAGTTTAAATTGCATGCCCCGGCTTTGCCCGGCAATGCCTTTAAAATCCGTCTCAAAGAGAGTTTTACCGGCAATTTCTACCGCCGCATGAAAATCGGGGGTTTCTGCTTGCTCTTTCTCCATGAGCGCTGCCAAAGCCTGAAAGGCCCAGTTTGTATCGGCAGTATTGTGCCAGATCCCCGCTTTCTGCCGGTTCAGGAGGGTATTAACTATCCTTGTTACCATTTCATCCTCCCCGCCTAATCGCAGGTTCAGCATGAGGAAAAGGGCCAGTTGTTCTATCTGGGAATTATAAAAACTCCCGGTTTCATAGGTATCGGTTAAATCCAAGGTCTGTGTACCCGGTCTTACAAACCGTTTTATCATCTTAAGGCAAACCTCAGCTTTTTCCGTTTTGCCGGCCTCGGCATAGAGAAGACCGAGAAAAGCGTATCCGCTTACCCCGATAGCATCACCCCTGGCAAAATACCTGTCCGCCTCTGGCATTATCTTCAGGCCGTAAAGATTGCGGATATAGAGGCTGTAAATCGAAAGGTAATCCGATTTCTTGACCCAATTGGCCGGACGGCTTAAATACTGTAACAGTAAGGAGACCTTCAACCCCTCCGGCAGGTCGTAGCCGGCCTGGCGGGCAAAATGGATAAGGTGGGCGACACGAAGAGAAACATAGTAGGATGATGAAGCGCCTTCAGGCCAAAAGGGAAAACCACCGTCGCTTTTCTGGAACTTAAGCCAGTAGGCGAGCTCGCTCTTCACACTCTGGTGAACATCCTTAACCTCTGAGTCCAGTTCAAAAGCCTGAATGTAATCTCCAAAAAGAACAAGGGGTAAAAGTTGCGCAGTCCGTTGTTCAAAACAACCGTAGGGATATGTAAACAGGAAATTGATCGATTCTTTTAAGGAGGCAAGCCGGGTTGCATTCAGGGTTAACGCGAGGCTCCCAAGGTCGTCCTCCAGGTTTGGAGGAAGGATAAGCCCCTCCTCAGCCAATCCATCGTCCGGCTTATCCGGGATTGCCGATGTTTTTCCGATCGTGGTAAATGATTCAAAAACAGACGGTTTTTCCACCTGGAGGGTGGTTTCAAGTCTTTCATTCACGGATTCGGAACGGGTGTGGACAATCATGGTTGAAGAACCGGATTGAACGGCTAGAAGCTTGAAGGGCACGGCCAGGGTTGATCCTCCCGGTACAACAACCTTTTTGTTTGTATTTCCCTCCTGTTTAATTATTCCCGATTCCAGGGTAATACTCACCTCTTTAGGAGTCTTATCGAGATTCGTGACAATAATATTCGCGATGGCCGTGTCCCGCAGTCTGAGTTTCCTGGGAAATACAGCCTGTACATTGATCGGATTCTGTACTATCAGTTCGGATTCTTCAATTCCATAATAATCACCAAGCACGGCTACGGCGCTCAGCCGGTAGGTAGTCAGGGTATCCGGGAGGGTAAAACGAGTCCTGACCGTACCATTGGAATCGGTTATTAAAAACGGCTCAAAGACGGCGAGAGCACGGAAATCCTTCCTGACTGTAAGTCCTTTCTCTTCCGAAGGGGCTTCCGCCGCTTCCATTTTCCCAGCTTCGTCATCCCCGCCGTATAAATCCCGGACTGCATAGGTAACCGGGTCGATTAAGAGCGAGCGGGAATCGGCGCCGAATACGCTTAAGGGAAATCTGTCCTGGGAGTAGAAAAAACGTAACGGGTCAGGCACATGGTAATCAATCAAATCGAGAACACCCCGGTCGACAGCCAGAAATGCCACCTCCGCATCTTTTACCGGTTTACCATTCCTTAAAACCCGAAGGGTTACCTCAGCTTCTTGCCCGGGGAGGTATGTTTCCCGGCCGGGATCTATTTCGATCTCCAGGGCCCTGGAAGAAGATGCTACCCGGACAGGGAGAATTCCAAAGTAACCTTTAGGTTTATCCAGATCCGGTTCAAAATAAGTGTGGTTGGGTTCCCGGGTCCGCCTTGAATAGGAGCAAACCGATACATACACAATGGGCACATACTGGTCTTTGAGAGGGACCTCAATAAGCCGGGCCGAGCCTTTCAGTTTGATAAACCGCTCTTCAAAAATTCCTTCCCTTTCCAGGGTTACAAGGTAATTCCCCTCGGGCAGGGGAGACTGGATCAGGATTTTAGCTGTTTCGCCCGGATTGTAGAGAGCCTTGTCGCTTTTCAGATCAATATCGTTGGTGTCTTCGCTTTTCCATCGCACCCAATCGGCCCCGGTGGAGTAGAAGGGTACATCGGTTACGGCCTGTCGGTTACTGGCATCCTGAGCCGTCAACCTGATAAAATATTCTCCACTCTCCCCCGGAACGAAACTGAGGCTGCCCTCCCCTGCTTTCAAATCGACCTTATGCTCCGCTTCAAGCACCTCCACGCGTTCATAACGGGTATTGATATAGTCATACACTCCCTGCTGCTGGGATAGTTTCCATGTAACCCGGTAAAGTCCGGCTT
Organism: Spirochaetota bacterium; assembly: GCA_040752435.1. Taxonomy (GTDB): domain Bacteria; phylum Spirochaetota; class Spirochaetia; order SPDA01; family JBFMGN01; genus JBFMGN01. Next base: position 198 of record JBFMGN010000561.1, on the reverse strand, counting down.
TAAGGGTTTGAGGACCCGCCGCTTTTTGAAGAGGAGCGCCGTCTGGATCCACCAACGCATACAACAGGCTGATTTTTTTACCCTTCTCCACAAAGGGCGACCAGTAATCGATATTGGCCGTGCCCAGGCGTCCGGCGATGTAGAAAGAAGCCGGATGAACCAATACCTCCTCCCGTTTTGCGACGGTTTGATGGCTTA
>JBFMGN010000560.1:0-3140 GCA_040752435.1 Spirochaetota bacterium | reverse complement strand
GGGTACTACCAACAATTCTACCTTAACGCCGGCTTCCTGTTCGAACCAGGTTGCCAGGTTTGAGGATGCCACATTGTGCGGCTGGATGGTTAAGAACTTAATTGTTGGAACGGCCGCCTTTTTCTCAACCTCGGTTTCCGGTTTAGCCGCCGGGGTTTCGGTTTTCGCTTCCTTCTTCTGGCAAGCCACAAAAAAGAACAACAGAATTATTACTGCTCCTGATATAAACGTTAGCTTTTTCACCTTTTTTCTCCTCAATTTTTGTTTTAATTTAAAAAACTTTTAGAAAACCTGATCTTTTCTCTTTTTTCCGTTCCACCTCCTGACTTGCAATGTGATAAAGATTTCATTTTACTACCAGCTTTCAACGCCGTATTTTGCACTCTCTTCCCAAACCGGCCGGACAGCTTCGATCAAATGTTTGTAGATGCAATAAAGCCGGTCATATTTCGCCAGGTTGTCTCTCTCCGGTACATGTTCCCGGCTTATGTGCACCATACGCTGAACAGCCTCGCCATGATCTTTGAAGATCCCGGTTGCGACCCCGGCATTCATCGCCGCACCCCTCGATCCCGAATCAGCTCCGGAAGGGACTTTGACTTTATTACCGGTTAAGTCGGCAATAATCTGGCACCAGGCGGGGCTCTTTGAACCGCCGCCTGAAAGATACATCGTCTCTAACTTTTCACTTTTAATCATGGCTTCAATGTTGTGACGGGTCGAAAGAGCCACACCTTCAAAGACCGCCCGCAACAGATGTGACCGTGTATGCCAGTCGCCGAGTCCAAAGAAGATCCCCCGTGCCTCCGGCTTTACAAAAGGAGCGCGTTCGCCCTGCAGGAAGGGCAGGTAAATAACCCCCTTGGAACCAACAGGAATCTTTGACATCTCCTCGTTGATCACTTCATACACAGTGATATCCCGTTTTAAGGCTTCCTCCCGCTCGCTTGTACAGAACTCCCGTTCAAACCAGTCCAGATTACCGGCAGCAACCATAGTCATCGATGTTTTGTAGAAAACACCAGGGACAATGTGGCACATCAGGCTGTATATCCGCTCGGTGTCCAGAACCGGCTCACAGGCGAGGACGACGTGCACCCCTGCGGTTGCAATGTTACTGCACGCTTCGCCGGGGTTGAAGCAACCTGCACCTAAAGTGGAACTGGCACCATCGAAGGCACCGCCGGAAACGGGTGTGCCCGCTTTAAGACCGGTTGCTTCTGCCGCCCTCCTGGTGACCTTGCCGGCTATCTCCCAGGCGCGTGTCAGTTCAGGCAGCAGATGCTTGCAGGAATGAATCCCGGCTAATCGTAAGAGTTCATCCGAGTAGTCCAAGGTTTTAAAGTCGATCAATGCCACCGAAGCCATACTCAAGTCGGTACTAAACTCTCCGGTAAGGCAATACTTTACCCAATCCTTGGAGGTCAGGTTTACCCAGGCCTTTTTAAGGCTCTCCGGCTCATGCTCCATAAGCCAGGGAAAGATCGCCACCGGTCCTATACCGGCAAACAAGTTCCAGCCCGACAGGTCATACAGCCTGGGAAGCATCCCCTGTTCTTCCCACCGGTCCAGATAAGGCTTTGAACGGCCGTCCAGCCAGATAATCGCCGGCCGCACCGGAATACCATCCCTATCCAGTAACCACACCCCTCCGCCATGCCCGCTCAATGAAAGGCCTGCAATGTCGGATGGATTGATCCTGGATTTTTCCAAACAGGTGCGAATGGCTGAAACAGTAGCCTGCCAGATCTCTTCCATATTTTGCTCTGCCCAGCCGGGTTCAGGATGTGAAGTCTTTACTTCCCGGCTGCCGGCAACTGCTACTTCGCCGCCTTCGGTGTCGAAAAGAGTTGCCTTTGTTGTGGTTGTGCCGTTGTCAATTCCAAGCAGGTATGTTTTTCTCATAATTATTGTATAGCATAAGTACATCCGGTCTTACATCTATACGAATGTTCGTTTGTACGTATCAATTATAATACATTTTAACAGCGTGTCAACCATTTTTTTCGAGTTCTCCATACCCATGCGGATGATTCCTTTAAAAGTTTTCTGCTGAGGCCTGAAGCAAAAAGTTTTTTCGAACGGTTATATTTATATATGGATTCACATGCCATTTCCATTTCTAATGATCCCCTTACCGTTTTAGCAAAAAAACACTTCCATATCGACTACCTCTTTCCCTACCAGCGGCTTGTAATCAGCAACATTCTGGAAGCGGCAGGCGTCCCCGGCTTCGCACCTGAACCAGGTACTAATCCTTTAACCGGAGAACCGGAGGTAATCGATACGAAACCACACCAGATCGTCATACTCCCCACAGGTGCCGGCAAATCACTCTGTTTTATGCTGCCCGCCTCCCTTCTGGAGGGACCAACCCTGGTCATCTTTCCGCTGCTTTCCCTTATTGCCGACCAGGCACGACGACTTATAGAAGCAGGGATGAAGCCGGGCATCCTTAGGGGAGGCCAATCCCGGACAGAACGTGAAGCGGTGTGGAAAGACGTCAAATCCGGGAAAAGCAGAATGATCCTTACCAACCCGGAAACAGTATTACACCCGCCTGTGCTGGCTAAATTGAAAGAATTAAACATCAAGCATCTTGTTATCGACGAAACTCACATTGTAAGCGAATGGGGTGAAACCTTCAGACCGGTGTATCTCGATATAAGGCGGATCGCAGCCGAAGCCTCAGTATCGGTTGTTACCGCCTTTACCGCTACAGCATCTCCGATAATTCTTGAAAAGATAAAAGCAATCCTGTTCCCGGATACATCTCCCAATATAGTTTTCGCAAATCCCGACCGTCCCAACATCCGTTACTCGGTTATTCCAACCCTTTCCAAGGATCACACCTTAACGGAATTATTTCAACCGGGTTCGCCCCGTGCCGCCACGCGGCCGGCGCTCATTTTTTGCAGAAGCAGATCCGGCGCCGAAATGACGGCGCACATGCTTAGAGAGAGAACCGGTGAAAAAGGTATTTACTTTTACCACGCCGGCCTGGAAAAAGAGGAAAAAGCGGAGATCGAAAAGTGGTTCTTCCCTTCACAAGATGGGGTGCTTGCCTCAACCTGTGCTTATGGCATGGGTGTAGATAAACCGGATATTCGCACGGTAATTCACAGGGATATTCCTCCATC
>JBFMGN010000056.1:0-10273 GCA_040752435.1 Spirochaetota bacterium | reverse complement strand
GCTTAGGCTGGTTCCTTCGTTATAAATACCGGAAAATCTCCCCGTTCCTACCACCTCGCCGTTCAAGGTGATTATGGAATCTTCCGGCACTACTGCAACCGATACCTTGATCAGTTTTATCTCTATCGCCGGCGCCGGTTTGGCTTCACCTTCTTTTGTCTCTTTTTCCACCTTTTGGGCAACAGGCAGCTCAAGCATCTTCATTTTTTCTACTGTTTTAAGCTCTTTGGCGTTTTCTTCAGAAATAGCTTTTGGAGGTTCTATCTTCTGAGCGACATCCTGTTTTGATTCTTGTACCAGTTGTTGCAGGTTTTCAATTTTTTTAGCAACATCTTTTTTTTCTTCAGTTTTGGCTATCTCTTCAACGGCCTCCTTGATTGCCGTGGCAGCTTTTTCGGTCTCTTTCATTGCGGTTTCATCAATATGAAGTTCCTGGTCGGCAGCCACCACTGTCGCCGCTTCCTCGATTTTATTGATAAGGTTTAATACCTCTTCCCCTTTATCCTCAACCGTGCTTCTTAATTCTTCGACGTTTACCGTTGCCGGTAACACGGCGACTGTACCCTCTTTTACCGCCAGTACCGTTTTATTATCTTTGGTCACTTTAACTGCAAACTCCGTTCCTCGGACACCGCAGACCGCCGTCTGAGTTTGAACTTTAAATTTCTCGGAACCGGTAAGCTTTTGTACCTTACAGAGAACGGAACCAAACGCCATCTTCATTCCAACGTTGGCCTCATCCGGAGTTAACGCTATGGTGCTCATAGAAATTTCAGTGTCTTCCTGCACTCTTACAACGGCGGTATCTCCGAATTGGATTTCGCAGTACGACCCCGGACCGGTCTTAAGGAAATCATCCTTTTCAAGAAGATCGCCGATCTGCGCTTCAATCCATTTTTCGCTTTGTTTTATGGATACATCCCCGGAATAGAAAGTAATTAATCCCTGGTTGATTTCAGGTATTTCCACAGGCGATAATTCTTCTATCTGGGTTATCGCTTCTTTGGGTGCCGGCGGTTTGGAAGGTTCCTTCTTCTGGCAGGCTGAGAATCCAAACAGAAGAGCGAATAGTATTCCGTAAAATACGAAAAACTTGATAATACCATTTCTCCCATTGCAGCTTACGCCGCAATGGACTTTATTGATAATCTTCACATAATGCGAAGAAAGGCAGTGGAATAGCATATAAATACCTCTAGTCTTAAAAAAATAGACCTTTCCCTCTTAAAATATATCACCATAAAATTTTATTATCAATTCTCCCTGATAAATTGCCGGTATACTTCCTTTTTATTATATTTTTACCGCATGATAGTTGATCCACTTACCGATTATACTTTAACCCACGGGTAAGAATTTTAAACTTGAGAGGTTCTTTCAAAAATAGTAAGCCCCCTTCGAGGGCGAGAAGCTAGGGCAAGCATATGGGGCAGCCACGGAATCACGCGGAAAAACACGGAATGTAAGAGATTTTATATTTCTTTGTATTGTAAATATTTAAAATATTTCCGCGTATTTCTGCGGGTTCCGTGGCTAATAAATTCTGTTTTTTGAAATTGCCTCTGGAATAAAAAATCAGACAAGGAGAGTATAGATGTCAAAATATCATTTTCAAAGTGAAGTATCCGAACTCCTCCATCTCATTGTTCATTCTCTCTATTCTCACAGGGAAATTTTTTTACGGGAGCTTATTTCCAACTGCTCCGATGCCCTGGATAAACTCAAATACCTCACTTTAACGGATGAAAACCTCAAAACCCTCGAATTCAACCCATGAATAGACTTTAAATTCGATTAAAAGGACAACACGACCCTGACGGTATCGGATTCCGGGATAGGAATGAATGAGCAGGAGCTGATCGAAAACCTGGGAACAATTGCCAAATCCGGTACAAAAACATTTTTAGCCAAACTAACCGGCGATGCGAGGAAAGATTCCAATCTGATAGGCCGGTTTGGGGTAGGATTCTACTCATCCTTTATAGTGGCAGATTTGGTTGAGGTATTGACCAGAAAAGCCGGTGAGGAGAAGGCCTGGAAATGGAAAAGCGACGGAAAAGGTGATTTTGAGATCGAAGAGGCAACCCGGTCAGTCTGTGGTACCACCGTTACGCTCCACTTAAACGAAGAAGGAACGGAGTTCGCCAGCCGCTGGAGAATTGAGAGCGTTATCAAAAAGTATTCCGATCATATTCCTTTCCCCATCTACCTCGAATACGACGAGACCCGCTGGGAGGGGGAAGGAAAACAGAAAAAGAAGAAAGAGCACAAGGTTGAGCAGATTAATGCTGCCTCCGCACTCTGGAAACGCCCTAAATCTGAGCTTACCGACGAGGATTATAACGAGTTCTATAAGACTATTTCCCACGATTCCGAAACCCCGCTTCTTTATATGCATACAAAAGCCGAGGGAGCTTTGGAATACACCACCCTTTTTTATATCCCGAAACAAGCCCCCTTCGACATGTACCAGGTGGATTATACCCCGGGGGTGAAACTCTACGTAAAAAGGGTTTTCATAACGGATGATGAAAAGGAACTTATGCCGGTATACCTCAGATTTCTAAGAGGTATAATTGATTCGGAAGACCTGCCCTTGAATGTCAGCCGGGAAATGCTTCAGCAGAACAAAGTTCTGGTTAATATCCGCTCCGCTTCGGTCAAGAAGGTGTTGTCGGAATTAAAATCCCTTTCGGAAAGCAACCAGGATAAATTCATCGAATTTATAAAAGAGTACAACCGGGCCTTGAAAGAAGGCCTTTATTCCGATTTTGCCAACCGGGATACTTTGGTGGAGCTTGTCCGGTTCAAGTCGACCGAAAGGGAGGGGTATGCAAGCCTGGCCGATTACAAGGCAAGGATGAAGGATGATCAGAAAGCAATCTACTATATCACCGGTGATGATGAGGAAACCTTAAAAAACTCCCCTCTTATCGAAGCGTATAGAGAGAAAGGCATTGAAGTGCTCGTTATGGATGATGAGATCGATGAAATCGTCGTTCCTGCTTTAGGCAAATACAAGGATGTGGAATTAAAATCCGTAAACAGAAGCGGGGCAGCGGAAGAACTGAAAACCGACAAGGATAAGAAAAAAGAGAAAGAGATAAAACCCCTTATCGAAAAGATAAAGAAAATACTCGGGGACAGGGTTAAAGATGTGGTTGCAAGCACCCGCTTAAGCGACAGCCCTTCCTGCATCGTAGCCGACGAAAATGATCCCACCATGAAAATGCAGCAACTGTTAAAAGCCATGGGACAGAAAGATATTCCGGATTTCAAGCCGATCCTCGAGATCAACCCGAATCATGAAATTATAAATAAAATGAAAGATTCCACCGACGAAATACTAATTGAAGATACAAGCTTCCTCTTGCTGGAACAGGCTTTGCTTGTAGAGGGTGCGGAGTTAAAAAAACCGGCCGATTTCGTCAAGCGGCTGAACAGGCTCATCGCGAAGGCGGTTTAAGCGCCTCTAACAGTTTGAAAAAACCCGGAAAGGTGACATCCACCGCTTCTGCCGTATCTATTGTAGTTATCCCATGGGCACCCAGGGCTGCTATGGAGAGAGCCATTACAACCCGGTGATCGCTATGGCCGTGAACGGGACAGCCTCTAAGACTCCCCCCCGTGTAGTTGCCGTCGCGTTCTGTTCCAGGAGCCGCTCCGTGTATAATGAGACCGTCGGGCTGTTCCTCTATATGGGCGCCCATCTTTTCCAGCTCCTGATGCATAACCGATATCCGATCGGTCTCCTTAAGCCGGGCCTGAGGGACATTGAGGAGACGGGTCGTCCCTTCGGCGTAGCAGGCGGTGGCCGCCATGGCCGGCAGGGCATCCGGGGTCGCATTAAGGTCGAAATCCCTTCCCGTAAGCCTGCCGTTTTTAAGGGCAAAGGTTCTCCCGTCGATAAGTATGCCTTCCGGTTTTATTTCAGCCTGGCATCCCATTGCCTGAAGCATATACACAACAGCTTTATCTCCCTGGGAATCCTCCATATCAAGGCCTTTCAGGAACAGTTTTGACCGGGTTATGGCTGCGGCGCACAGGAAGAATGCAGCCGAGGAAAAATCGGAAGGAACCTGCTTTGAGAAGGGACGGTATGCCTGACGGCCCGGAATGAAAAATCGGCGTAATCCCTCCCGTTTATAGGTTAAGCCCTGTTCATCCAGCCACCTTAAGGTCATTTCTACGTAGGGCTGCTCGTTTAATAGAGGTACATCCATCTCCGTATCGTCTTGGGCAAGAGGGGTACAGATAAGGAGGCTGGAGAGGTACTGGCTTGTATGGCATTCTATCGATGTTTTGCCGCCGGATAAAGGTCCTTTAATCATTACAGGGGCGCATCCGTTTTCCCGGGCGCTGCAGGCTGCCGCTCCCAGGTCCGACAGGCTTGTTAAAAGAGGCTGTATAGGCCGGGAGCGGATCTGCTCATCCCCGGTAAAAATCGTCCACCGGCTGCCTAAGGCGGCAATCCCCGCGGCAAGGTAGAGCGTCGTCCCGGAATTGCCCACATTTATTACATCCGGCGGGGTCTTGATGACACCCCCGGTTCCCAGAACGGTGTATCCTCCGCTATTTCGACTGATTTCCGCACCGAAAGCCTTACATGTTTCAATGCAGGCCCGGGTGTCGGCTGATTCCAGGGGATTCAATATGGTACTTGTCCCTTCTGCGAGGCTGGCTATGAGAAAAGCCCGGATAGTGTGGGATTTTGAGGCTGGAACGTTTATCTCCCCTCCAAGGGAGGTTCTTGTAAGCTGTACTTTCATGATTTACCCATTATCTGATTTTATGATATCAGAAGGTAGAAGTCATAACAATGGAAATTCTTTTCATCTTTTGCATTTGTCTCTATTGAAAAATAGTATGTACATCGAGGTGAAACCCATCCAGTATAGAGCTTTCCACCGTATCCTCTCCACCATACACCTGCGGTTTCCCGTACTGCCTTTCCTGGTTCAAGCGGTAGATTTGCAGGGTCTTATACTCCGGCTCGATAATCCAATACTCTTTTACGCCGAACCGCTCATATAACTTAAGTTTTTCCCGTTGGTCTTTCAGGGAGGTGTAGGGGGAAAGCACTTCTATCGCTATATCCGGAGCACCAACCGCACCTTTATAATCGAGCCTATCTTCGCTTAAGAACACGCTTACGTCAGGTTGGACAACATTTAAAATGGCTTCATCCGATGCTCCGGTAAATTCAGGCAACCGTACATCGAAGGGCGAAATATAAGCACGGCAAGTTTTACCCTCTAGAAAATTAGCGCTCCGTCTAAATATCTCCCCTACAATCGCCTGATGAAACCTGCTTAGCGCAGGACTCGTATCGTAGGCTACCCCGTCGATCAGTTCCCACCGTTCTTCATCAGGCCAGGTCAAATAATCAGCATAGGTGTATACCCGACTGTCCTTTTTTGCCGGTAATCCCATTTTTTTCATACCACCAGTATATAAAAATATACGGGAAGAATAAATACGCCGCTTCAGACCTTTAAGCTGGCTTTATTCGCATACAAGGATATTTTTAAAGATGTACTATGGAATCCACAGAAATAAATTTATCGTTGAAAGAGGCGGAAAAAGAATAACTAAGTAATGCACTCAAAAAATAACTATTCTTAATACCATTTATCTCTACTTATACCGCTTCCTTCAATAATAGAATTTAAAGTTCCAATGGGAAGTTGTTTCCCTTTATGAAAAGGAACTATAACCTGCTTTCCGGTACTGTAGTTTTTCCATTTTTGATGGCTTCCTTTCTGACTAATTTTTTCAAAGCCATGTGAAGAGAGTATTTTAATCATTTCATCAGGGGTAAGTCTTTTCTTCTGGGGGGACACTAAATAGCAACCTCATACACTTTGGCTGTAGGACTGATTTCTTTTATGTCGGGTTCTAGATACAATTCAATAGCCTCTTTTATATTTTCCATTGCTTCTTGTTCTGAATCACCGCAAGATGTACAGCCGGGGAGTTCCGGACACACAGCACTGTATGAGTCAGTTAGTTTATCATAATCAATAATTACTCTTAAATGCATTCTTCTATCCTTAGCTTTAGCATATATTAAATTTTACTCCTTTGCTATCCATAAAAAATAGTCACCCCACAATTCTTTTCCATTGTAGGATAGCCTGTGGTCGAATGGGGCAAAGTAACCTTGACAGGGCTTATCTTTGAGAAATGGTCGTACTTGATAATAGAGTTCACCCCAAATGTGCTGGTGCCTGCAGTTAGGGGTCGGGCTCATATCGTAGGCTACACCATCGATAAGCTCCCACCGTTCATCATCAGGCCAGGTGAGATAGTCCGCATAAGTGTATACCCGATCGTCCTTTTTAAGCGGAAAGCCCATCTTTTTCACACCGCCAGTATACTATACTTTACTTTACTGGGAATAGACAGGTGATGATTCAAAGTAAAGAGGCATTACCCGTTGCAATGCCGAGAATCATCCCAAAATTAACAATACTTATCCCATCGCGGCCTCCGGCCGCATCTGGACTGGATTGGAAGTCTTCGCAAGATGCTATACCATTAAAAACCTTCGCAGAATGCGAAAATATAATACAGTCCAGCTCGCTGGGCGAAGGAATTAAAGTGGTATAGCATATTATTCAGTGGCTGGGTACTAAATTCGTGGATATTCATAAAAAATGATTGTAAAATAGCTTGAGTTGTGTAAAAATACAAGGCATGTTTAAACGAAGACTGCAAAAAATCATCCGTACAAATTCAGTGTTGAGAAACATCTCATTATCACAGGAGCCAGGCAGGTAGGGAAAAGTACGCTTTTAAAAGAGATCCTTCCGGATGAATTAGAAATAGAAATTGAATAGTTAAACTTCGATGATCCGGATCTTCGACTGGATTTAAGAAAGAACACTATAAGAAAGTTATCACAGATCCGGCAGAAAATTATCGTTTTTGATGAAATTCAGAAAATACCTGCAATCCTCGATTCTGTGAAATATTTAATTGATACGAAGAGGAACTGTCACTGCTATTTGACCGGCTCATCACAAATCCTTCTTCTTAAAAATGTTCAGGAATCACTCGCGGGAAGAGTCGGATTGTGGAACATGTATCCATTAGCATATTCAGAGCTTTTCGATGAGAGAACGGATCTTTTCCTTGATTCAATCCTCGCCGGTCCAACAAAAGTGGAGGATATCGCGTATAAGTCTAGAGCTACGCTGCGGGACGAACAGCACTTACTCATCACGCATAAAAAATGGGGAGGATATCCTGCGGTATGTTCCATGGAAAGCGATGAGCATAGATACCGCTGGCTCTTAAATTATAAAAAAACATACATAGAAAAGGATGTGAGGGAACTTAAACCGGGAGCGAATATTGAGAACATCACGCTATTTCAGAAGATTCTTGCAGGCAGAACCGGGCAGATCGTATCCTATTCTGAGATTGCACGCGATTGCGCAATATCGGTACCGGCGGCAAGAAACTATATGCGATTGTTTGAGCTTTCATACCAGATTAAACTTCTCCCTCCATATTTTAAAAATCAGACAAAAAGGATGGTGAAAAGTCCAAAACTGTATTTTCTTGATACTGGACTTGCTCAAGTTATTACAGAAGCTATTCATTCTGATATAATTTCGGGACCTGTGTATGAAACATGGGTCTTTTCTGAGCTGCAAAAATAGGCTTCTTCAAAAATGATACCGCCGGAATTGTATTTTTACAGAACAGCAGCGGGCCTCGAGATTGATTTTCTCATAAAGCAGCCGGGAAAAACTCTTCTTCCAATCGAGGTCAAGAATAGGGAGAAAATTGTGCCTTCGGATGGGGCAAGGATCGGACATTTTATGCAGGCTAATCCCGGGGTGAACCTGGGTATTATTGTGTATCCCGGGGATGAAATCATTCAACTGAGGGACAACATTTGGGGAGTTCCGGACAGGATACTATTCCTTTAATCAGGTTGTTAAAAAAAATAAGATTTTTGAGTGGTACGGCATAATGTCTTTGGCATTAGTAAGCCGTACACATGGCAGGGTTTGCCTTTGAGAAACCGATATAGCTCGATAGAATTAAACGGGAAGAATGAATACGCAGCTTCAAACCTTTAAGCCAGCTTTATTCGCATACAAAGAGAAATTGCTTGAAAGATTGTAGTTGTATTGCTAGTTTTCCATTATAGGAGGTAAGTTCTATGCGCTTTTTGCATATTTGTTCTTCAAATACTTCTCTTGTATACACGGGAGCACTTGCGAAAGACTCTTGTGCCGAAGATGTAAGCATAGGTACCGCCGGAATTGCCGGCATTTATTACATTATGGTTAACCCGGCGGTTTCTTCTCCTCAAGTTCCGTAAAAAGGGTCCCCAGGTTGACCGAAAAACCTTGCAGCGCAGTGCTTTTGACGGTATCTTCGGGACCGAACACTTCCGGTTTCCCGTACAAATCACGATCCTGTAGACGGTATGCCCAAAGAAATGATCGCTCAGGGTCAATGATCCAGTATTCTTTTACTTGAAATCGCTCGTAAAGCAGGAGTTTTTCCCGCTGGTCCTTAAGAGAGGTATGCGGGGAAAGAATCTCTGCGATCAGATCAGGTGCACCGCGGGCACCCCGCTCATCCAGGGCATGTTCACGGCAGTAAACCGAGAGATCAGGCTGTACAACGTTGGTTATCTCAGCATCTTTTGCAATCGGACCTTTCTCGGAGAGCCTGAGGTCGAATGGGGCAAAATAAGCCTGGCACGGTTTGTCATCAAGAAAATCAGCTATTTTCCTGAAAAGCTGACCCAGGATGTGTTGATGCCTTCGATTCGGGGCCGGGCTCATATCGTAGGCTACCCCCTCTATCAGTTCCCACCGTTCTTCATCCGGCCAGGTTAGATAGTCCGCGTAGGTGTAAAGCCTATCATTTTTTTTAAGCGGTATTCCCATATTCTTCATACCTCCAGTATATAGAAATATACGGGAAGAATAAATACGCCGCTTCAGACAAGGGGTTGTAATCATACCACTATTAAAAGTAAAGTGGACGAAACTTGTATCATAGACGGGTATTATCAGGTAAATGTTTTATAGAATATGTTAGGATTGGAAGTTTTATTCAGCAGGGTATATAATTATTTATATAATTATTTTTCTATATTTTTTCGCAAAAGAGTACGAAAGCATGACTTTGTTTTTTAAAAACCCTCTTTTTTTACTTATCATTCCTTTCTTTATTCAAAATTTCTCTGTTTTTGGTGAGGCACAGACGTATGACGCCAGGAATTCCAGGGAGAATCTATCTTGGAATGTGATGCCTGCAAATGCATGGCAGTCAAAAGACATTAAAACGTCGGTTAAGCCTGATAGCGCGGCCAAGAAAATTACTATTGTTCAGGATAATAGTTTCGCCCTACTGAAGTATGATGAGTTTTCGCTTAAACCGGGAGAAAAGGTCGAATTTCTTCAGCCTGATTCGCAGTCATCGGTTTTGATCCTGGTGGAAGGGACATCCCCTACGGTCATAGCAGGAAGAATATATGCAAACGGCCGGATTATTATTGTTAATCCAAACGGCATTATTTTTGAAAAGAGCTCGGAAATTGCTGCTTCCGGTTTTTCAGCGTCAACGTACCTTTTTACCGACGAAGAATTCCTGACAGGCAATTTCAAAAATCTTATCGGAATAAGACAAGTACTGAATCTCAAAGATGGAATTGAAGTTCACGGTAAAATTCAGGCCGAAAGTGGAGATGTTTTTTTACTGGGTGAAGCTGTTACACAGTCCGGTATTATTGAAGCCCGGCATCAAAACGACGGCGGTTTTATCAGGATAATAAGTTCAGATACAACGTTGATTTCGGGCATTTTAGACGCCTCCTCTGGTGAAAGCGGTATCGGAGGGCGTATACAAGTCCTGGGCGCTAAAGTAGGGCTTACCGGCGCTGAAGTAAATGCATCCGGAGACAGGGACGGGGGGGAAGTCCTTGTCGGAGGTGATTATAAAGGCCAAAACGCAGAAATACCCAACGCCCTGAGAACATTTGTCGGTGCAAGCTCGACGATAACAGCCGATGCCAGGAGCAATGGGAATGGTGGTAAAGTTGTTGTCTGGGCTGATGAGGTAGCGCGATTTTATGGCACAATCAGTGCTCAGGGCGGAGAGGCGGCGGGTGACGGAGGGTTTGTTGAGGTATCCGGCAAGGAGTATCTGGCGTTCAGGGGCACGGTGAATACCCTCGCACCGCACGGCAAGACCGGCACGCTGCTACTAGACCCCGCGAACATCGCTATCTCAAATGGTA
>JBFMGN010000559.1:0-3143 GCA_040752435.1 Spirochaetota bacterium | reverse complement strand
AAAAGGGGACATTCCGTACATCCGACTCTTCCGGGCTGCCAGGCCGGGTCCAGGGATTTGCCATCCGTACCGCCAGGGCGAGATTCCGTATCCAATCGAGGCCGAAATACGGGTCCCTTTCATCCTCGTACCTGCTGCTCCACCGATGATCGCGTAAATCTGTATGCTTTTCTTTTAAAAGGTTTAGGTCGATAAGTTTTCCGGTTTCAGCATAATATATTCCATCCACTACCCATTTGGCGAAACCTGAACAGTTAAAACCGTTGCCAGACTGCTTTGCCTGCGTCTCGATGTAGACAAACTCGCCATTCCTGTCCATGGCACCGTCATCTGCATCCTTAAGTTCCGGAAGCTTGTTACGTATGGTTAAAGCCATGTTTTGCACTGCCTGCTGATCTGAGGTCTCCTTAGGAGATTCCAGAATACGCCAATCAATACTCTTTTTGGAAAGTTCAATAATTCGAGCAAGGGATGATGTCAGCACTTCGCTAAAGGGAATAGGGATATTGATATTTTTATAAAGAACCCGGCCGAACAGGTACACATCCATCTTCGTCCTGTCTTTCATCGGAAATATCCGGGCAAAACACTCCGGATCATTTTTCAGGAAAATTTTGACCTGGATGAATGCCCCGTCACTCATCCGTCGTTTAATAACAAAACTGCCGGCACTGTAGACCGGAAAAATTAAATCCTTCTCATTAATAAACAGCAGATACAGGGCGCCATTGGCTGTCTCGGTGCGGAATAAGACCCGGTTCGGACTGTCAAGTTGAAAATAAACTTTTGTTGCCGTTTTAGAAACTACATTCGGGGATTCCATAATCAGGTCTTTGAGGGTTCGTCTGACTTCGACATTCTCGGGAAAATTGGGATTGACCTCGACAAAGTCTGTGTAAGTATACGACCTGATCTGTGAAAAAAGAGGCGCTGCCAATCCCGTAATCAAAATAAGGGCAAATATCAGCCAAACAAAACCTTTGCTCAATGGATTACCTGCTTCTCTTCTTTTACTATCGACATAATGGGCCGGATTACAAACAATTTTAAGGCTTTAAGCTTGCTGTTCCGGCTTTAGTTTTCTTTCAGCTCTATGTTAAAAGGGATTAAAGAGAATCCGAATTCTTTACGAATCCTGTTTTTAATATATTGAATGTAGGCGCCGGGAAATCCTTTTTTCCGGTTTACAAAGAAGATAAAATGCACAGGATTCAGCCTGATTTGAGTGATGAATTTCAGTTTATACGCGGTATGCTTTTTCGACAGCGGAGGAGCGTAGTGTTCAATCCATCCTTTTAGTTTCTGGTTTAACGTTGAGGTATCAATCCTTCGGTTGAGCTGCCGCCAGATTTTAATCCCTGTCTCCATAAGCGTATCGATGCCCCTGCCATAAAGCGCGGATATGGGAATGACAGGGGCAAACTCCAGAACCGGGAAAACAAATCGAATCCGATCTTTAACCGCCTCAAACTGGTTGGGAATATTCTGCATTATATCCCATTTGTTGAGTACGAGAATGATTCCTTTTCCTTTTTTTACGACCAGTGAAGCTATTTTCTTATCTTGCTCCGAAAGTTCTTCAGCCGCATCGATTATGAGAAAAACAACATCCGCTTCATTGATGCTCTTAACCGCCCTGTTGACCGAATAGTACTCCACATCCTTATCGACTTTTTTCTTCTTTCGTATCCCCGCGGTATCACACACCCTGAAAAGCAGATTATTATAGACAAACTCACCTTCAATAACATCCCGCGTCGTTCCCGGTATTTCGGAAACAATCGAGAGTTCACTCTTGGTTAACTTATTCACAAGGGTGGATTTCCCCGTGTTCGGTTTGCCGAGTACTGCCAGCCTTATATCAGGTTTTACCTCCTCTTTTAGAAGGGAGGCGGTTTTTCCGGCCAGCAACGCGGCTATTTTTTCTTTTAACTCACCGATATGAATTCCATGAGCCGCAGATATACCCAGCATATTCGGGAAACCGAAAGTCTGAAAATTCCAGACTGCATATTCATCCTTCGGATTATCCGCCTTATTCACAACCAGAAATATCTTATCGGAATACGGCCTCAAAAACTCGACAAAAGCCTCATCTTCGCTTGTTATCTCATGTACATCCATAACCAGCAGGATCAGGTCCGCCTCTTTTATCCGCGCAATGCTTTTTTCAACTACAAGTCGGTCGATGGGGTCTTTCCCGGCTTTAAATCCGCCGGTATCGATCAGAAGGCACGGCAGACTGCTATCGCATTCGGCTTCCACCGGGTCCCGGGTCACACCCGGCCGTATATCCGTAATAGCCCTTCTCTTGCCGAGCAGCCGGTTGAATAAGGTCGATTTCCCAACATTCGGCCTTCCGACAATGACTATCTGCGGCAAACTTTTTCTAATTACCAAGGATGTCAAACCTTTCATTCATCCAGGTTTTAACGTGGGAACCTATCTCGTTGTATGACCTCATCTCCATAATGACTCCGACAAGCTCCTCGGCCTCCGCCATGGAAACCGACCTGATGATTCTCTTTATCTCAGGTATTCCGAAGGGACTCATGCTGTATTCATCCAGCCCAAGCCCCAACAGTATTACCGAAGCAAAGGGATCACCCGCCATCTCTCCACACATACCGACGGAAATACCCTGGGCATGGGCATTCTCAATTATCAGTTTAAGCAGACGTAAAACACCGGGATGGAAGGGCTCATAAAGGTAGGCAATTTTCTCATTACCCCGGTCTACGGCGATCGTATACTGGATAAGGTCGTTGGTTCCTATTGAAAAAAAGCTGACTTTCCTGGCCAGAATATCCGAAGTGAGAGCCGCCGAAGGTACCTCAATCATTATTCCCACCGGGATATTTTCTCTAAACTCAATACCTTTCTTTTTACACTCACGCTTGACTTCTTCGAGGACGACAAACACGTTGTCAAGTTCTTCCAGGCCGGAAATCATGGGGAACATTATTTGAAGGTCGCCATACACGGAAGCACGCAACAGGGCACGTATCTGGGTTTTAAAAACTTCAGGTTGAGCAAGACAGAAGCGAATAGCCCTCCATCCGAGCAACGGATTCTTCTCGCCCAACTCCTGGAGATCGGGGATAAACTTGTCTCCACCTACATCCAGGGTACGGATGGTTACG
>JBFMGN010000558.1:0-3144 GCA_040752435.1 Spirochaetota bacterium | reverse complement strand
TGGACTACCATCATCTTCACCAGTTCCGGCAGCTTTACTTTAGGCTCCCATCCGAGCTTCGTAACCACCTTGGTCGGGTCGCCGATGAGGAGCTCCACGTCCGTAGGCCGGAAGTACCGGGGGTCAATTTTGATGAGGGTTTTCCCTGTCGCGGAATCAATTCCTTTTTCTTCTACGCCTTGTCCTTCCCAGCGGATCGTTATCCCGACTTCCTTAAATGACATTTCAATAAAATCCCGTACCGTGGTGGTCACTCCCGTGGCCATGACAAAATCGTCGGGCTCATCCTGCTGGAGCATGAGCCACATAAGCTCCACGTAGTCTCCTGCGTAGCCCCAGTCCCGTTTGGCATCTATGTTTCCCATATAAAGGATGTCCTGCAGACCAAGCTTAATCCGCGCCGCGGCCCTGGTGATCTTCCGGGTCACGAAGGTCTCCCCTCGCCGGGGGCTTTCATGGTTGAAAAGGATGCCGTTACAGGCGTATATACCATAGGCTTCCCGGTAGTTCACCACGATCCAGTAGGCGTAGAGCTTGGCGCAGGCGTACGGACTCCGCGGGTAAAAGGGAGTCGTCTCTTTCTGAGGGACTTCCTGTACCTTGCCGTAGAGCTCACTCGTGGAGGCCTGATAAAAACGCACTTTTTCCACCATACCGAGGATGCGTATAGCCTCAAGTAGTCTTAAGGTCCCCAGTCCGTCCGCGTCGGCTGTATACTCCGGTACCTCAAAGGATACCTGAACATGGCTCTGGGCCCCTAGGTTGTAAATCTCGTCCGGCTGTATTTGCTGAATAAGGTGTATGAGGTTCGAACTTTCCGTAAGATCTCCGTAGTGGAGAAAAAACCGTATGCCGGTTTTATGAGTATCCTCATATAGATGGTCTACCCGTTCGGTGTTTAAACTGGAAGCCCGCCTTTTTATCCCATGGACTTCATACCCCTTATCGAGCAGAAATTCCGCCAAGTACGACCCGTCCTGGCCGGTAATTCCCGTAATCAAAGCTTTTTTCATGCTATCCCCTTCAACGTGTGTCTTCGCTCAAGAGAGCTGTTTCAGAAATATCCGGCTCTTCAACCGTTTATCTTTGAGTCATGATATCCGAATAGCCTGCTATCTTCCTCAGTTAATCCTTTTCTCTTTTCCAAGTCGCTATTAAAAACCGGCTTATTAATGCTGTAAATGAGAATTGGTCAACCACAAATGCTGATAATCAAAAGCATAAAACGCTATCACCTTATGCATTTCTAACAAATACGCAAAGAAGCTTTTATGCTGTTGCACTAATCGTTCACCTACCCCTCAGCGGCAACGAGGGCGCCAAGAGCGGCGATGCTGGACTCGACGAACGTTTCCACACCCTCACCCAGTACGTACACCTTTTGACCGTCGTCAGCCGGTTTTTCCGCGTCCTTCCACTAGGTTTCCGTTGCCGTGGCGAAACCCAGGCCGTAGGTATTACAGAAATGTTTCACGATAAAGCTTAAGTCACTTTCTCCCACCAGGATGACAGTGGAAAATCCCCGGCGGTGCAGGTCCTGTACCAGCTTTTCGATGCTGTTCCTGTAGTAGACGACGTTCTTGATGGTCCGGCGCAGGTACCGGTAGCTCCGTTTGGTGACGGCTTCCATCCCTTCCGGCGAAACCACGTAGCTTATGTTCCGGTTGTTTATCTTCCGTACCATAAGCCATCTCTTCTTGGCCAGCCGCTTCAGAATGGCTTTGGTCATGCCTAAGGATATACCGATAATGTCCGCCACGTACCACTACCGCAATTCCGGTCGGTTGGAGATGTGTTCGCGTATTTCAAGTTCCTTGTCGAGGGATGCGCTCAATATAATTTTTAGATAGATAATAGCTTCGCCATGTTTGCCGGGGCGGTCAGTTTTTTTAGGATAAACCGGGTAACTATGCAGATAGGTCTTAACCTTTAAGCAGTTCTTTTCGTAATTCCTCAAGCCATGCAGTAAGCGCGGCATGTCCTTTTGTAACATAGTTCAACGCGCGGGACACTTCAGCCTGTGCCAGCATAACCCGCCGGGGGTCCAATCCGGAGGTATAGACATTTCTGAATACATGCCGGAAACGACGCAATTCATCGATGCTTGCAACCGCCTCTTTCGGAAGCAAAGCCGGGCGCATTCCTTCAATACTTAGCGTCATTCTGAGAATAAGTTCTTTATGCCATGAAATCCCAGGCCATTTCCGAGTTCAATTCGGCGATTAACCGCGCAAGAGAGTCAGGGTTTTTCATATAACTTGATCCCATACTCCATGATGAGGTACCTGAAGGAGGCATGCAGGGCATCGAAATCCACGACATCCACCGGGAACATTGAATCTTCCGCGGTTTTGATCGCTTTCAGCACATCGCCTCCCTGAAGCTCTAAGTCGATGTCCGAGTCTTCCCTGAACCCTTCCCCGGTCGCGGCGGAGCCGAAAAGCCACAACCCTGTAACATCCGGGTCCGCTTCCGTTATGCAGCGGGCAAGACGTTCAGCTTCCTTCAACGCCTGTTCCCGCCTTAGTTTCCGCCGCTCCATTTCTTGAACGTTCAAGGCCCGAATGCGGTCTGCTACGCGTTTGGTAAACTCAGGCGAAACCATATCTATCCCTGTCCTTGTACGCGGCCTTTTTTTCCGCATCGATTCCCTGAAAGGGAAGATTATATCGCGGAACCATACCGCTTTTTCCGTATCAAAATCGCTTCCGCCGGCAAACACGATCTTCTCAAATAACGCATAAATCCTTTCCAAACAAGAAAGATAGTATCCTAAATTATCCTTTTGTTATCATACTTCCTTAAAGTAATATTTCTCTTAGATATTTATAATTACCATTAAGGTTCTCAGAGAAAATTTCTTTCCTCCCATACTCCTCCGAATACAGATAAAATATCCCATCTGCCCCTTCTTCCCTCATCCCCTTTTCCGCCGCCCCAAACTCTATCCCATACTTCCAGCACATATGCTCCACTATAAAATCTACATCACTCTTGCCAACCAGCACAATCTTCTTAACACCATTGGCCTTGGCGTCCTTCACCACTTCGGCAATGGCTTCCTTATAGTCCACAACGTTCTTTATTGTCCGCTTGAAAAACCTGTAACTTCTTTCAGTAATCAGTTTTACCCCTGCTGGAGAT
>JBFMGN010000557.1:0-3146 GCA_040752435.1 Spirochaetota bacterium | reverse complement strand
AGAGCGCCAAAAAATCAATACCCAGCGCGAATTCCATCTGCAACCTAAATTGAACCATCAAAATGGGATTTTTACGAGCTTAAGCGCTGGACTTTATTGTATTTTGCGCTTTCGGCGCAAAATTTTCAAAGGAATAGCATCCAGAATAATCCGGCGTCGTGAGAGCATGTAATTTAACAATTAAAAATTTCGCTTAAGAGAACACGATGAAAGAAGAGGAATTCCGCACGGAGAACACAGAGAAAAGAAGGAGGAAGAATTTCGCTTAAGAGAACACGAGGAAGGGAAGAATTTCACACAGAGAACACAGAGTGCACAGAGGGGAAATGGGACTTAATCCAGGCAGGAGCAGTTTTGCATATTGCCTGTACTCTTATTGCGCTCCTTAATCTCTGTGTGGAATTCCTCTTGAAGCATAGTCTATCGAGAAGTTTCGCTTTAGAGAACACGGAGAACACAGAGGGGAATTGTCAGAAATATAGGAGGTTAAAAAAAAACATAGAAATGGTACTTTTAGTGTTATAATCAAGGCAGGAGCAGCCCCGCATATTGCCTGTGCCCTTACTGTGCTCCTTAGTCTCTGTGTACTCTAAAGTGAAATTTTTTTGTGGATAAGATGTAAAAGAGTTTCGCATATATTATAAATAGTTACATTTTTTAGCATCTAAAATTTAACGTAGAAGATGGATTTTAACTTTAAAATTGCTCACCCCTGCCGAAAATTGTAAGTAAGCATACATCTTTTAAGGGGGCAGAATGATTCAGTATAAGGTAAAAGGCAATGAAGGCATTGATACTTATGTTGAAGTGGTAAAAGAAAACCAGGATGGTTATGATGTTGTCATAACCTGCGTTTGTGAGGATTATAAAAAGGAAATTAAGGAGTATATCAGCAGGCAGCTTTTTGATACCTGCTTGCGCACCGGATATTTGCGGGAGATCGGCTTACCTGTGGAAACCACTATGCATGAAGAAAGTCTGGTAAGCGCCTGATCAAATCTTTCTGTTTTGGTAGGCGATGGAAAGAACATAATCGCAGAGTCCCAGAAGTTTTTCTTTGCTGGGACTTTTTTTTAATTGTACTAAACAGTTTTTCGCATGTGTTATTTCGTTTTCCGCCTCAGTCACGAGATCCACTGTCCCGTCGATTAACGAATCCATATCAACATAATCGTCGACTAACTGGTAGGCGAGTCCGAAGTGAAGACCGAAATCAGCCAGGGACACAACAATATCTTCGGCAGCATCATTTAAAAGAGCTCCGCAGCGGCACGAGGCCGACATGAGAAGGGCCGTTTTTTTGGTCAATATTTCCATGTAATCCGAAAATGTCGGTTTAACCTCCTTTTTAATAATCCGTTGCTGGAGAATCTCTCCCAGGCACATATTCTGGGTTATATCGCAGAAAATCCGAAAGAGTTTTATTTTTTGTTCCTTGTCCTTTAACGGCAGATTCGTAAGCAGGAAAAAAAATTGAGAATACAGGATGTCTCCGGCGAGGACCGCTATCTTGCTGCCGTACTTTTTATTCAGGGAAAGGCTGTCCCGCCTGTATTCCGAGTTGTCGATTATGTCATCGTGTACGAGGGATGCGGAATGCACAAGTTCAACCGCTGCGGCAAACTGGACAAGCGTATTATTCCTGGTTGCCGGTATTTCACCGGCGGACTTTGCGGAGAGAAGTACAAGTGACGGGCGCAGCCGCTTTCCTGGAATCCGAAAAAGGTGACTGATAACATCGTATAGATAACCGTCATTTGTCTTATTTCTGGTAGTGATGATTGTCTTAATTTGAGAGACCAGCTCGTTTTCAACCAGCTTGAGGTCTTTTTCTATCGGTTCATACAAGTATTTGAACTCCATCAATAATACTCCGTTTCAGCCCGCTTCTTCTATAGTGATGGCGTTTGTAGGGCACACATAGGCGCAGGAACCACAGCCGATACACGTTTCGGCGACTTTATCGTAAGGCGTTTTTACTTTACGCCGCACTCCCCGTTTTGAGAAGCTTAATGCGTGCCGTTCGGGTACTTCGGCGCATGCTCGAACGCACAGACTGCATAAAATACATTTCGTCTCATCCAGGGGTTTTGTCCGGTATAATAGATACTCACCCACCACGTCCAGGGCGTTCCTGTCGTCCACCGGTACGCCGAGTTGTTTAGCCATACCCCTGATTTCTTCCGATCCCGGACAGCGTGAAAGGAAAAGTTCGATGATGAACTTCCTCGCTTCCTTGACCCGTTCGGTGGATGTGAACACGATCATTCCGTTTTCCGCTTCGGTGGTACAGGCCGGCAAAAGCCGTATCTTATCCGGAGCTCTAACTGATGCTATTTCTACGAGGCAAAGCCTGCATCCCCCGTAGGGTTTGAGAAAATCGTTATTGCACAAGGTTGGAATTTTTATACCCATTTCCCGGGCTGCATTAAGGAGGGTCTTCTTTACTTTTAGTTCAACAGGTTTATCATCTATGTTTAAGGTTATCATTATTCATACCTCACTGCCTCGAATCGGCACACATCGAAACAGACACCGCACTTAATACAAATATTTTGGTCAATAACGTGAAGCTTTTTCCGTTCTCCGGTTATGGCCTTAACGGGACAATTTTTTGCACAGACGGTGCATCCGGTACATGGGTCCTCCAGTATTCTGTAGGTTATGAGGGGTTTGCATACTCTTGCGGGGCACCTTTTATCCCGAATGTGGGCGACATATTCATCCCGGAAGTATTTTATCGTTGTCAATACCGGGTTCGGTGCGGTGTTCCCGAGGCCGCACAGGGCGGTATCTTTGATTAGTTTTCCCATCTTTTCCAGAAGTTCGATATCATTCTCCTCTCCCTTACCCAGGGTGATACGTTTAAGAATATCAAACATGTGCCGGGTGCCCTCCCGGCAGGGGGTGCACTTCCCGCAGGATTCACCCATGGTAAACTCGAGGAAATACCTGGCGACTTCAACCATGCAGGTGTCTTCGTCCATAACGATCATGCCACCGGAGCCGACTATAGATCCTACTTTTGCCAGGGATTCATAGTCGACAGGAATGTCGATCAGGGACTCCGGGATACACCCGCCGGAAGGGCCGCCCGTCTGGACCGCCTTGAACTTTTTATCTTTTAATATGCCGCCTCCAATGTC
>JBFMGN010000556.1:0-3149 GCA_040752435.1 Spirochaetota bacterium | reverse complement strand
TGTGTCGCTTTTTTGCGGGCTATCCAATTACACCGGCTACCGAGATCGCAGAGGCTATGAGCCTCCGTCTTCCCAAGGTAAACGGAGTTTACCTTCAAGCGGAAGATGAATGTGCTGCCTTGCATATGTGTATTGGTGCCAGCCTTGGTGGAATGAAAGCGATGACGGCCACTTCCGGCCCGGGATTCATCCTTTATGCAGACCCTTTCGGGTGGGCATTGGGTTGCGAAACACCCGTAGTGATAGTCAACTCGGGGCGTGTAGGCCCAGTGTCGGGCATCACCGGTGCACCAGGACAAGGCGAGTTCTATCTTACCCGCTATCCAACCCAGGGGGGCAATTTTGAGACCGTTACGCTCGCTCCCAATTCAGCCCAGGAGGCCATGGCCCTTGTGGTCGAAGCGTTCTATCTTGCAGAACGTCTTCGCATGCCCATCACAGTACTTGCCGATCAATTGATTACAGATGGTTTCGAAGATATAACCGTGCCCGAGACGGAAGAAGAAATTGAACAGATGGGGTTTCGCATCCGGCATAGGGTTTTCCATAAGGGTCCGGATTTTTATCCTGCCACAGACGCCATAGATATTCCTCCTGTTCAGATAGGGTTCAATACCGGCGCACTCTGTTCGGATTGGACACCTACCGAACAAGGATATGACATCGAGGAGGTGGAGGCGCACCACAAACATGCCTATCGGCTGATTTACAAAGTGAGAAACAACCGATCTCTATTCGCTCATCTGTTCGAAAAACGGTATATGGATGACGATCCAGATCTTGTGGTTGTCTCTTATGGCACACCATCGAGGGTCGTAAACACGGCCGTATCAGAAGCCCGTTCCAGAGGTATGAAGGTCGGCGCCCTGAGACTTGTTAACTTATGGCCGTTTCCAGACGAGCATTTTATTCCTCTGAAAAAGTATCTGGTCGTCGAGTTGAACTGGGACGGCCAGCTTGTTAGGGAAGTACAACGCGCGGTTTCGAAGAATTCTGAAGTACATTTTATGGGGACATGCGGTGACCTGCCAACGATCTCAGATCTTTTGGAGTCTTTCGAAAATCTTTTAAAAAACAATCCTCTTAAGCGAAAAGGATGGATATTGGAGGAATGGTGAGATGGAATACTTATCCTCTCGATTGACCGATGAGTATTTACGCTCTCGGAAAATACCAAGCACTGCTTGCTCAGGATGCGGACTGGGGATCAATCATAAAATCGTTATACAAGCCATCGACGAACTCGGATTGAGTACAGCCGACATTGTGTGGGGGACGTCGATCGGATGTGCAGGAAGACAAACTTTTGCAACTTGGAAAGGTGATGGATTCGCGGGTACTCATGGCAGGGTATACGCCATAGCTCGTGGACTTCGTATTGCTTTGCCTCCTGAGAAAAAAATTATTCTCACTGTGGGAGATGGCGACGCTTTCGGTATCGGACTCTTGCATCTTATTCACTGCGCGCGCTCAAATGCCGCTATGACCATAATCGTTAACGACAACCTTGGATATCAATCTACCGGAGGGCAGTTCGGATTTACCACACCGCAAGGTGCCAAAACAGATTCAAGCCCATACGGTATGTTCGAGCCCAATCTGATGAGTGGAGATATCGATTTAATGCACATACTGAAAGGTGCCGGTGCAACATTTCTTGCTCGGCATGTTGCCATGGATGGCGCAAGGGCAGTTGAAAGTATGAAGAAAGCCATCATGAATAAGGGACTTTCACTGGTCCATATGCCTTATCCATGTCCAACCAATTTCGGCTCTAGACATTTAGGGTCGAGGACTCCAATCAATATCTACCGTTGGATCGAGCAGCATTCTGCTCCTCTTGGTCAGGAAAATAAAGATACCATTTGGGCAACAGGCGTATGGCATGATGCATGTGGCTCAAGACCCGAATTCTCCGAACTTGTTTGGGAAAACGTGGAAAAAATCAGGAGGACTGGGAGTTTATGAAAGCCAGAATTGAAATTGTTGCCAGCGGATTCGGTGGTCAAGGTGTAGTGAGGCTCGGACAAATTCTTGGTGAAGCAGCTGTAAAACAAGGATTGCACGTGACGATGCTCAAAAGCCACGGTACCGAGATGCGAGGCGGATACGTAAGAAGCCAGGTCGTACTCTCTCCTGACGTCATCGACAGCCCCATGTGTGAGAATCCAGACTACCTTGTGGCTCTTTCATCTTCAGCGTATAGCCGATTCAAGAAAACTGTCCCCGATTATGGTGTCATCATTTATGACCCGGCTTTCGTGGAAAATGTCGACATAAAAAGCCTTTCCTGCACCCAACGGCCGTTTCCAGCCAAGGATCTTGCCATGAAGCACTTCGGCAGACCAATATTTACAAATTCTATCGTCCTTGGCGCAATGGCAAAACTTATCGATGCGCTGGATGAGGATAAAATTCTGGAAAGCCTCTTGGAACTGGTTCCCAGAAATCATGAAGAAAATCGGGAGGCTTTTAAAATTGGGCTTCGTTTTTGCTGATATTTTAACTGTTCCCGAAAAGTTTATTCTTGACAAGGATATAAAATTGCATTATTCGCAAACTATTGCTATTATCGCAACATCAATGCAATATATGCAATTTTATAGAATTTTATGCAAGAATATAAAACCTTAAAAGATTTCGTAAAAATCCTTTCATTATTCAATAATCTCAATATTGAGGAATTAAGCGTTACAGAAATTTCCAAATCGCTCGGGATGTCTCCCAGCAAGGTATCAAGAATGCTTGCAACCCTCGAACGGGAAGGTATTTTTGAAAAAAGAGAAAAGGCCGGAAAATATCGACTTGGAATTCTCTTTTTTGAAATGGGAGTTATTTACGCATACCATTTTCCTCTGCGGAAGATTGTTCGGCCACATCTCGAGCAGATGGCAACTGAAACTAAAGTCACGGTCAGTTGGGCTATCCTTCAGAAAACCCGAGTAGTCGCTTTGGATAGAATTCAAAATCTACCTCTTGACCTGTTGGCTTACCGCGTCGGGCTCAACCTTCCGGTCTATTCCACTTCCGTAGGCAAGATACTACTGGCTTATCTCCCGAGGAAAGAACAGGACCGTATATTAAACTCCATCGTTTTGACCAAGCTCACTGATGCGACACTCGTCACACCCGAAGCAATTAAGGAGAGG
>JBFMGN010000555.1:0-3149 GCA_040752435.1 Spirochaetota bacterium | reverse complement strand
AATAATTTTCCACAGGACGTTGCGGCCCAAGTTCCTGAAACTCACCGGTTGCTGGTGGAAACATTTAGTTATACACCAACCACATTGGAAATGGAGGCAAGAAGAAGGTGGAGTGAGTCTGGTGATGGATAAACTCTATGAGGAAGAATAAAGTATTATAAACGCCGATACTGCATATAACAGAGTGTATTTAGCTCTGTGCCTTCGGCACTACGCTCCAATTTGGGGATTGAAAATTTTAAAAAATCAGTTGACAATCTTATTATACGATATATAATAAGATGTAAAATATCTAATTGAATTGGAGCGAGCTTTCTTATACCCAGAGAATAGATGGCAGCAGCAGCAGAGTATCAAAAACTTACACCCCATATTGTTGGCGAGACTATAAGGTATCAGAAAGAGGGCGATTTTTATGAAACCGACGGGAAAAAGTTTTTCAAATATTTATTTGAAATTCCATCTGGTACCAAAGAAATTCAGATCTCATTTACCTATTCCCCTACCCATTTAAAAAATCTTAAAAAAACCAAAGAATTAATAAGGGCTGCTTATCTTGAATACACCGAAGGATATACAAACGAAAAGGAGGTTGATTTCGACCGTCTGGTTTCCCTCTGTTATCAAACCGAATATCCGCTTTCAAATATCTTGAGACTCTATATTCACACGCGCGATGGAGAAAATCTTGGAGAGTGGAGCCCAAGCTCTCAGGTGCCCTCGGGCTGCGCCTGGATAAACGAAAAGGGAGCCAGCAGAGGATTAAAAGCTGTCAAAATTAAACCAGGTATCTGGCGAGTTGAAATTTGTGTCGGCAAAATTATAACCCTGAAATGCCACTTCCGACTTGAAATAGTTCTATTAAAACGAGCAGTTCATGATACGAGTGCCGATTCGCTTTACGAAGGCTTTAGAGATCGAATAAAAACAGAGGAACCAACTGCACGCCAACCACGAAAAAGCGGCTGGTACGCTGGCCAATTGCATGTACACTCAACGAATAGTGATGGAAAAAATACGGTACCGGAACTTGTAGAGAAATTTAAAGAAGCCGGTTTGGATTTTTTTGCTCTTACCGATCACAACACCATCAGCGGGTGGAAAGACATACCTCGTAATGACGGCCTTCTCGTCTTGAAAGGGATTGAGATAGGCGCGTTAAAAGGCCATGGAGTAGGATTAGGGGTCAAGCGACAGGTTGACTGGAAAACTGATAACGGAGAAATCAGAGATATCAATGCGGTGATTCGAGAGGTCCATGAACAGACGGGCTTGTTCGCGCTCGCTCATCCATATGCAATCGGTGATTCTGTCTGTAATGGATGTAAATGGGAATATAAGGAGTTGGATTATAGTCATCTAGATTTGTTGGAAGTGTGGTTTTATCCCTGGAAACTGAGGAAGATCGAAGCGTACCGCTGTTTTAAACTAT
Source organism: Spirochaetota bacterium (assembly GCA_040752435.1). Lineage (GTDB taxonomy): Bacteria > Spirochaetota > Spirochaetia > SPDA01 > JBFMGN01 > JBFMGN01. Next base: position 1,717 of record JBFMGN010000555.1, on the reverse strand, counting down.
GGAATGAGTTGTTGAATATGGGATTGCGAGTAACCGGGATCAGTAGTATTGATTGCCATGATGTGAACAACTCTTTTAATTTTGGACCAATCCCGAATATCTATGTATTCGTCGACGCTCTTAGTGAGAACGAGGTGATAGAAGGGTTGAAAAAGGGACACGTTTTTGCAACGTCTGGACCGATGATTAGCTTTTCCGCGCATTATAACAATAAACAGTTCAAATGCGGCGACGAAATACAAAAAACTACAGGCACACCGGTATCTTTCACGGTTACATTCGACAAGGCAGTTTCTGGGTACACGTTGAAAATAATTCATAATGGTAATATTGATTCTATCTATAACACTTTCTCTTCAGAAAAAAACACGGTCAACTTTACTGAAAAATCTGTTGATTCCGACCTTAAGCCCATGACACGTAATTGGTATCGATGCGAGTTATACAAAAACGTAGAGGATGAAGAGCTGGTTTGCTTCACAAATCCAATCTATATAACCAGTGGAGGCCATGAGGACAGTCGGTAAAATTACTTCATCCATATTTTAACAACCATTTATTTAAATGGGTAACTTTATCATGAAAGGAGAGAGTATGAAAAACGTCGTAAAATTTTTAAGGGGGATGGTTCTCTTTTTCCTGGTGTCTGTTTCTGTGTTTGCAGGCGGAACCAAGGAAGAAACGGAGGCTCCGAAGGTTTCCGCGATGCCGGCGGCGTCAAAGTATAATGAAGCGCCGATGCTCGCCGAAATGGTAAAAGCCGGTAAACTGCCGTCTGTTGATCAACGGCTGCCTGAAGAACCATACGTACAGAAAGTCGTAGAAGAAATCGGCAAGTATGGCGGCATGCTTCGTGTTGTTTCCAATGAGGCCTCAAAGCTTGGCGACGGCAGGAATACCGTCGGGCGACCGATGGCGGTAAAGTACGATTTTGATGCAGCCACTAAGTCGCCGCATTTTGTTAAGAAGTGGGAATTCTCAGATGACGGTAAAGTAATTACTCTGTATTACCGGAAAGGTGTTAAATGGTCTGACGGACAGCCATTTACGACCGAGGATCTACGCTTCTGGTATGAAGATGTCCTTTTAAATAAGGATTTAAACCCCAGCCTGTATCCTGCCTGGAAGGTAGGCGGTGAATTAATGAAGATGGAGAGCGTAGATGATTACACGGTCCGCCTGAAATTCGCCGCACCTAACCCTCTATTCCTGGAAAATCTGGCGATCTTCGCTGAAAACCATTGGGAAGACGGGTGGGTTTATCCGAGTCACTATATGAAGCCATTCCATCCCCGCTACAGACCGAAAGGAGAGCTGGACAAGCTGGTTAAAGAAAAGGGATTTAACAACTGGTGGGAACTTTTCAAATACATGTCCCCGAGGCTCGAGGACGCCTGGTCAGTGGATAAAATAGGAATTCCGACCTTAAGATCTCACACGGTCACAGAAGTGGGACCGAACTACATTGTAATGACCAGAAATCCATATTACTGGAAGGTAGATCCAGCGGGGAATCAGCTTCCCTATATCGATAAAATCTATACCCAGATTGTGGAAAGGGAACTGTACCAGGGAAAAGTAGCCGCCGGAGAAGCTGACTTCGCCATTAGAAGAACCGATCTGGAAAATTTGGCGCTTTACAAAAGTGGTGAGGCCAGCGGCAACTATAAAGTGTATTTCTGGAAATCTGTCATCACAGGTGAATTTGAAATTTTGT
>JBFMGN010000554.1:0-3156 GCA_040752435.1 Spirochaetota bacterium | reverse complement strand
TTACGGCGCCTGTGGCGATAGAAAAGGCCGGGCATGAGCTGCTGGTGAAATGTATTCGAATGAAGTTGGGTGAACCTGACGTTAGCGGCAGGCGGAGACCCGTGCCCGTAGAAGGTTCCGAGTTTGAAGTAAATGCTTCCTCCGTGATAAGCGCAATCGGCCAGACGGTGCTTTCCGACTGTATGGCCGATCTCGGTCTTGAGATAACCAGGTGGGGGACAATTCAAACCGACCCGCAGACCTTTATGACCAGCCGGCCCGGCATATTTGCCTGCGGTGATTGCCAGACCGGGGCGGATACCGCCGTCCGCGCGGTAGGTAATGGGCGAAAAGCTGCCTATGCAGCCCATCAGTACCTTTTGAAAGAAAAGGTGGAGGGCGAACCGGTCCGCTTTAATTCATCCATGGGAGCTCTCAATGAGATAAGCGAAAGTGTATTTGAAGGGTACGAGAAAAGAAGGCGTATACGAATGCCTTTGATTCCGGATATAGAACGTTCAACGACTTTCCGGGAAATAGAGACGGGATTTGATCCAGTGGAAGCGCGAAAAGAGGCGGAACGGTGTTTGAAATGCGGCTGTGAGGCCGCGGATGACTGTAAATTAAGGGAATATTCTACCCGCTATGGCGCCGAACAAAACCTGTTCAAAGGTGAAAGAAGAGAATACAGACTCGATAAAAGCCACGCAAAGATAAAAATGGAAATCCACAAATGCATCAGTTGCGGGTCCTGTGTGCGCGCATGCGCGGAAATAAAAGGCTTAAATGTGTTCAGTTTCGTAAACCGCGGCTTTAAAACCCGCATGACCGCTCCCTTCGGGCGATCACTGGTTGATACAGCCTGCGACGGCTGCGGTGAGTGTGTTAAAGTCTGCCCCACGGCCGGGGTAATGGGGAAAAAAGGGGTGCTCTTAAAGTGAGAAGACCCAAAGCCAATGTGCCGGGCGCAGGATTCAGGTAAGGTTCAATCCTACAGTTCCGGCACTTTTTTACTCTATAATTTATTCAACCGGTTGATCGGGAAGCCGGATCCATTGCCAGTAGTACTTATCACCGTTGACTTCCACCAGATTTTTAAACATCTCATCGGTAGAAGTTACCCGACCCAAACCCCAATCCGACTTCCTGTAGCTATCCGCGGAGACCTTTTCATTTTTGCCATAACCGCTCAGATAAAAAACTACTGCTCCGACAACCAGTTCATCCTTCTTTGCCTTATGGGAAGGAATTACATATTCCGTCCAGCTTTTATCCCCGCTCGCTACGAACAACACCTCTGCCTGGTTTTTGGTAGCCTCACTGGCTTTCGTTAAGACAGTCGCAACCCCGTACCATGGATCAAAGACAGAGTCAGCCTGTCCATAGGCACAGAGGACTTCGCCGCTTTTTAAGTCTGCAACCTCAGCCACCGCTGCCACCTTCTGACCGCTTTCTACCGCCGAGAGGGCGCTTTGAACTGTTGAACACCCCATTGCAGTAATGACTAAAATAGCAATAATTAACCCCACAATTGTTCTTGTACGCATACTATAAATCTCCTTAATTCAATCTATAAACGTGGTTTTGTATTTAATTATAGCACATTTACTAAATTTAACTACCGATGATAGGTTATTGTGATTAAAAAAGTCAAGTAGAGCAGCCCCCTGCGGGGACGAGAGGTTTCGCACAGAGAAAAGAAAGAAGGAAGAAGAATTCCACACAGAGAACACGGAGGGCACAGAGAGGATTATTGGGACTTTCAGTATTATAATCAAGGGAGGAGCAGCCTTGCATGTTGCCTTAACCCTTATTGCGCTCCTTAATCTCTGTGTACTCTGTGTGAAACTTTTTTTCCATGGCTAAGATATAACAGAATTTCGCACAGAGAACACGGAGGGCACACAGAGGAGGAGTGGCACACAGAGAAAAGAAGGAAGAAGAATTCCACACAGAGAACACGGAGGGCACAGAGGAATTCTATCATAAATTTAAGAAAAATGCCCCCTGGAGCTTAGGCGCTTCTGTAGAGCCTGGTCAGCACGAACTCATTGTGTCTGAGGGCTTCCGCGGCAGATAGCCGTCCGTTTATCGTGTGTGCCAGACGCTCCATGATCCGGTCCGCCCCCTCATCCAGGCTCATATCCAGGCGCAGGACTGCCGAGAGGTCCACATCGATGTGCTCGGCCATTGTCTTAACGGTGAGCGGGTTGGCGGTGATCTTGATCACTGGGATGATTGGATGGCCGATGATGTTTCCCTGGCCAGTGGTGAAGAAGTGCAGCACCGAGCCGGCTGCTGCACAGAGAGTCACCATTTCGGCGGCGGCGCTGGAGGTGTCCATGAAGTGCAGGCCTGGTTCCTCTGGAGCCTGGGCCGGTTTGAGCACCGAGACCACCTTGTTACGACCCATCTTCTGGATGTTGCCCATGGCCTTTTCCTCAATGGTGGAAAGCCCACCATGGATGTTGCCCTCGGTTGGCTGGGAGCCCAGCAGATCCGCCCCGGTAGAGAGGATGAAGTCCTGATAGGCCTGGAAGGTTTTGAGGAACGCCCCGCGGACTTCAGGGCTGGCTGCCTGCTCGGCGATCAGGTCCTCCCCGCCAGTTACCTCGCTGGTTTCACCAAAGATGGCGGTAGCCCCCTCGCGGATCATCCGCTCCAGCACTCTGCCCACCGCAGGATTCGAAACCAGGCCCAGGGTGGTGTCCGATTCGCCGCACTTGACGCTGACCCAGAGATCCTTCATGGAAATCACCTGCCGGGGCAGTTCGGAAGCCCACTGGACGAACTCCATCGCCTTGCGGGCCGCCATCTCAATCGTTTTGAAATCTCCGTTTCTCTCGATGCTGAAGCCGGCTACGGGCTTGCCCGTAGCGGCGATGCCTTCTACAATGCGATTGGTCCATTTGGGCTCGATGCCTATCACGATGCCCGCAGCCACGTTGGGATTGCGCCCATGCCCGATGAGAGTGTTGAAAGTCAGCTTCAGGTCTTCCCCAAACTGCAGGCGACCGTAGGGGTGGGTCAGGGCGATGACGTCTCGAATCAGGTACGAGACGCCTTCGGCGGCAGCGTTGGAGATATCATCGACTGGGATTACCACCACATAGTTGCGCACGCCTACCCGGCCGTTTTACCGGCGATATCCCGTCAGTGTAAAGTCTTTCATTGTCC